>DASQXC010000424.1:0-6789 GCA_035639935.1 Terriglobales bacterium | reverse complement strand
AGCCTGGCAAGCGGATCGGTAAGGGAAGCGACCGACGCGAAAAGATGTTTGCCGTCAGTGCTGAAAGCAAGGCCGAGGAAGTAGGTTTGTCGGGCCTTGTTGCCAAGCCGCGCATCCGGGTAGAAAGTGAGCCTATTTGTTGCGAGATCGAGCACGCCTATGCCTTGCTGCTGTCGGAACTCGGGTCGGCCATAGCCGCCGTCAAGAATGGCGAGGTAGCGGCGATCGGGGCTAAGCGCGACCGCCACTGGGAAGCTGCCGACGCCTGTTTGCGGCTTGCCAGGTGCGGGGACAAGCAGAACCTTACTGCTCGGCAGGTTGACGGGTTTTTGTGTCTGCGCGATGGCGGGGCAGGCGAAGAGGAGGAGCGCAAGGGCGCGGAATTTCATCGATTGACCCTTGTTGGGAACCCACACGGCATCTGCTCTTGCAGTGACCAAACGCTTGCACAAGATACAGGATAGAAGTAGTCAATGTACAATACCGTGGCCCGAAGCCTTGATTTCCTGCGAACTCCCGATAGGAACGCCCCGACACGCCCGCATCTGGCACGATTTGCGCCTGCGTGGTAGTCTCATTCCCTTTTGACCAAGGTTGAGCGTCGCGCCCGCGCAGGTTTGATCCGGCGCGACCAACCTCAGCGCCGGAGGACTCGCGCCATGAAACAGGCCATCTTCTGGATTGGTTTCCTCTTGTCGGCGTCCATGTTTGCGCAGAAAGTACCTACGTCCAAGAAGCCCGCGCCCAAACCTGCTGCACAATCCCAATCGGTGCGGGACCTCACCAAGCAGCCCACACTTTACACCGTCGCGTACGCGCACTTGGACACGCAGTGGCGCTGGGAATATCCGCAGACCATCAGCGAATACCTGACCAAGACGATGCGGAACAACTTTGTTCTGTTCGAGCGCTATCCGCACTACATCTTCAACTTCACGGGCGCGAACCGTTACCGGTTGATGAAGGAGTATTTTCCTGATGATTTTGCGAAGCTGAAGCAATACGTGTCCGCCGGGCGCTGGTTTCCCGCCGGCTCTTCGATGGAAGAAGGCGACGTGAACACGCCCAGCGCAGAAGCCATCCTGCGGCAAGTACTCTACGGCAATAGCTGGTTTCGCAAGGAGTTTGGCGAAGCGAGCGCGGAATTCATGCTGCCCGACTGCTTTGGATTTCCCGCTTCCTTGCCAACCATCCTTGCACATGCTGGCATTAAGGGATTCTCGACCCAGAAGCTTTCGGCGCACTGGCAGCCCGCGCCTCGTGTTGGTGGCCCCGATTCGCCGGAGAAAACTCCCGAAGGTATCCCCTTCAATGTCGGCATTTGGGAAGGCCCGGATGGCAGCACTGTGCTCGCCGCCCTGAATCCGCTCGGCTACGGCAGCAATGTGGATTACGACCTGAGTAAGACGCCACCGCCACTGCCCCCCGTGCCGGCGAACGCGCCCCCAAATTTCCATCCTACTCCACTTGAAGATTGGCCGAAGCGCATTCAGATCGACGGGCAGCTTACCGGCATTTTTGCCGACTATCACTATTTCGGCACCGGGGACATTGGTGGCTCGCCAGAGGAGGATTCCGTCAGGCTGGTCGAAGCCATGCAAACGCACAGCGCCACCGCACTTCCCCCGATTCGTTATTACTTCCAAGAGGAAGCGAACGGCCCGCCCTCAGCGCCGGTCAAGGTCGGCGACGGCCCCATAAACGTGATTTTCTCCAAAGCCGACCAGATGTTCCTGAATATCTTGACGTGCTGCAAGACCGACCGGCTTCCGCGATTCAAAGGTGATCTTGAGTTGATCAACCACTCTGCTGGGTCACTGACTTCGCAGGCCTACCACAAACGCTGGAACCGCAAGAATGAGATTCTGGCCGATGCCGCCGAAAAGGCGTCTGTTGCGGCAGAGTGGCTGGGCGCGCGCACCTACCCGCAAAAGCGCCTGAACGATGCTTGGACGCTGGTGATGGGCGGCCATTTCCACGATAACCTGGCCGGCACCGCTACGCCCAAAGCCTATGAGTTCACCTGGAACGACGATGTCATTGCCATGAATCAATTCGCCGGCGTGCTCACTAGTGCCACACAAGCGATCGCCTGGGGGCTGGACACGTCGGTTAAGGGCATCCCGGTTGTCGTTTACAACCAACTGGAAGTGCCACGCGAAGATCTGGTCGAGGCCAGCCTGCCCGCGCTCGCTAATGCAAATTCAGTACGCGTAGTCGGTCCCGACGGCAATGCGATACCGGCTCAATTGGAGCACGCTGCCGATGGGACAGCCAAAGTCGTCTTTCTCGCCAAAGCGCCGGCGATTGGGTATGTGGTCTATGACGTTCAGCCGGGTCAGGGTTCGAGTGCCTTAGCATCAGAGCTGCGAGTGAGTGAGAACTCACTGGAAAACGCGCGCTATCGCGTGCAGATCGATTCGAATGGTGACGTCGCGAGCATCTTCGACAAGAAGTTGAACCGCGAGATGCTCGCCTCCCCCATGCGCCTGGCCATCTCGACCGATAATCCTCTGCACTGGCCGGCGTGGAACATGGACTTTGAAGATGAGCAACGCCCTCCGCGCGCATTTGTTTCCGGTCCGGCCAAAGCCCGGGTGCTGGAGAGCGGTCCTGCACGCGTTGCCTTTGAGATCGCCCGCGAGTCGGAAGGCTCGACTTACGTCCAGACCGTCCGACTTGCCGCGGGCGACGCCGGCAATCGAGTGGAGTTTCTGAACAGCATCGATTGGAAGACTAAGGAAGCCAACATCAAGGCGGTTTTTCCGCTCGCTGCCAGCAACAAAATGGCGACCTATAACTGGGACGTCGGCACCATTCAGCGTCCCACCGAAGAAGAGCGGCAGTTCGAGGTCGCATCGCACCAGTGGATCGACCTCACCGATCAATCTGGCCAGTTCGGCGCGACCATACTCACCGATGTGAAAAATGGCTCCGACAAGCGAGAGGACAACACCATCCGGCTGACCCTGATCCGCACTCCCGGAACGCGCGGCGGCTACACCGATCAAGGGACGCAGGATCTGGGTCACCACGAAATTCTCTTCGGAATCGCCGGACACGGGGCCGACTGGCGCGCTGACGGAACTGATTGGCAGGCCTATCGCCTGAATGAGCCACTCGTCGGCTTCGAGACGACGAAGCAACAAGGCCCCCGTGGGAAACAGTTCTCTTTGGCACAGATCAGCAGCAGCCGCGTGCGCGTGCTGGCCCTCAAGAAAGCGGAACTCGGAGATGAGATCATCCTTCGATTGGTCGAACTCGACGGCAAGCCGCAGCAGAACGTGAAGATCACCTTCGCCGCGCCCATCACCTCTGCCCGCGAAGTGAACGGCCAGGAACAGCCTCTCGGACCGGCGACTGTCGCCGATGGCGCACTGGTAACCTCATTCCGTCCTTTTCAGCTACGCACGTTTGTGCTAAAGCTTGCCGCACCGCCGGCAAAACTCGCTGCTTCGCAATCGCAGTCGGTGAAGTTCGGTTACGATCTTTCTGTGGCCACGCTGCACGGCCACACCGCGGACGGCAGCTTCGATATCGCCCTGAACTTGCCTACCGCGCCACAGGGCAAGGCCCTGCCTGCCGAAATGTTGCCGCGCGATGTGGAATTTGCCGGTATCCATTTCGAATTGGCTCCTGGGGGAAAAGGCCAAGCCAACGCCGCGACCGCACATGGTCAGACCATTGCTCTCCCTGCCGGCAACTTTAATCGCCTCTACCTGCTCGCCGCTGCTCGCGCTGCCGACCAGAGGGCGACGTTCCGCGTGGCGGACAAACCTGCGGAACTGAATATTCAGGAATGGACCGGATACGTTGGCCAGTGGGATAACCGTGCGTGGCAACCTCGTGAGGAGAAGATCGAGCAGCATCCCGGCGAGCAGCTTCGACCAGGGCAGCCGCATGTGCGCTTGAATCCGTATGGCGAGGTCATCGAGATCGTTCCGGGATTCATCAAGCGCGCCGACATCGCCTGGTACGCTTCCCACCGCCACAACTCGGATGGCAGCTCGGAGCCCTACCAATATTCGTATCTGTTCGCTTATGCGATCGCTTTGCCGGCGGGTGCAACTGCGCTGACACTGCCGAAAGACGATCGCATCCGCATTCTGGCGATTACAGTCGCCAGGGAACACGGTTCCGCCCGGCCAGTGCAGCCGCTCTACGATGTGTTAGAGAGAGAGCCGCGTTAATGTGCACGCGATGAGCGGTTTCGGTCGCAAATGCCACTGTTGCCGCACTATTTGGCCGGGACTACCGGCAGGTCGATGAAGCTGGCTGCGCCCACTGCGTGATAAACCCGCTGGGTCGCCTTCGCATAGTCCGCAGGCCTAGCGAAGAAGATGTTCGGCACGAAGGTTTGCGGGTTACGATCATAAAGGGGGAACCAGCTCGACTGCACCTGCACCATGATCCTGTGGCCGGGCAGGAAAACGTGGTTCGCCGTCGGCAGGACGAACTTGTAAGCCAGCGGCGTATTCGGGGCGATCGGCTTCGGCTTCTCGAAACTCTCGCGATATCGGCCACGGAAAATGTCCATGGCGATGCCTAGTTGATAGCCGCCCAGTTCCCGTTGGCTGGGAACCTCGTCGGGATAGGCGTCAATCAATTTAACCACCCAGTCGCTGTCGGTGCCGCTTGTGGACGCAATCAGGTTCACGACCGGCGCGCCACTTATGCGCAGCGCTTCCGTGAGTGGCGCTGTGGCATACGCGAGCACATCAGGACGTTCGGCGACTGCCCGCTGGTCGGAGACGAGCCAGCGCCTCCAGGCATCGGCATCGGCAAATCGCACCGGACGCGGCACATACGGCACGGGCTTGGCCGGATCGGAGACATATTCGTCATAGGCCGTGGGCGCTTTGAGGTCGCGCTCGCCGGGCGCGGTGAAGGAAAGCCCAACGCCTGCCGTCAGGTAAAGCGAACGGGACTTGGACGGGCAGCCGCTCTCGCACGCAAGCGGCCAGGACTTCAGCCGGTCCCAGTGATTCTCACCAGTGTTGTAGATGAATACAGGCGGCGTATCCGCTTTGGGCGCGCCGTCCTTCAGATATTGGTGGAAAAACGGCTTGAGAACGTCGCGGCGGAACTCGAGCGCGGTGTCCCCTTCCCACTTGAGCGGGCCGAGCGAGTAACCATCGTAGTTCATTCCGCTATGGCGCCACGGGCCCATGACCAGGAAGTTCATGTCATTCGACCGGTCTTTGGGTTCCATCGCCAAGTAGCAGTGGATCGCTCCCCACATGTCTTCCTGGTCCCACAGGCCTTGGATCCACATTGTCGGCAACTTCAGCGGCTGCGCGGCCATTATGCGGTCGAGCGCCTGACCCTGCCAGAATGCGTCGTATGCCGGATGCTCCGCAATCTTGCGCCACCACGGCAGTTGGTCCAGGCCTGCTGCCTGGGCAAAGGCGCCAGCCGAACCGGCGCGGCGAAAATTATCGTAATCGTCATAGCCTTCTCGGGAGATGCTCTTTCCCTCATCCTTCTTCGTCGTCTGCAAGGTAAAGTAGTCGAAGTTCGTCTGACGGAAGGCGCCGAAGTGGAACCAATCATCGCCCATCCAGCCATCCACCATCGGACTCATCGGCGCCGCCACCTTCAGCGCCGGATGCGGATTGACCAGAGCCACCACCACGGTGAAGCCCTCGTATGAGCTCCCCAGCATGCCCACCTTGCCGTTGGATTCGGGCACGTTCTTCACCAGCCAGTCGATGGTGTCGTACGCATCCGTAGATTCGTCGGTATCGCTGGAGTTAAGCGGCCCCCGCAAGGGACGGGTCATGAAGTACTCACCTTCAGAGCCGTACTTGCCGCGAACGTCCTGGAAGACGCGGATGTAGCCATCACGCACGAACACCTCATCGCCTTCGGGCAAGATGGCCAGCATGTGCGTCGAGCGGATGCGCTCGGCACGTCTGGAGGCGTGGTAGGGAGTGCGGGTCAGGATCATCGGGGCATTCTTGGCGCCGCGGGAGATGACGATCACCGTGTGCAGCTTCACGCCGTCGCGCATCGGAATCTTCACCTCGCGCTTGACATAGTCCTCGCCCGCCGGCGCCTCAAATTTGGCAGGGATGTCGGGCGTCTGCGGCGAAGTCTGCGTGCCGGCCACGGTCGTGATCGCCAGAAACGCTGCCAGCCAGCCAGATCGGAACAAAGACCTGCGCAGCATCAAAACCCTCCAGAGTGAGTCTCAACGCCTAAGATTGGCCTGGAGCCGGTAGCCAGTCGCCAGCAACAACACGCCGAGCCAACTGGCAACTGGCGACAGGCGACTACCCCAGCGGGAGTGCAATTGTAGCGGAATGCGGTTTCCTTGGGACTGTAATGGGGCAGCGAGCTTGCCAATTTCGTTTCGTTAAGGAAGGCTGGGTGCTGCCCGCTCGACCGGCACAGAGGTAATCATTAGTTTTCCAAGGCCGAGGACCTCGCCATGGGTCACAAACATCGCGCCATCATGACAACTGTCCTGCTCAGCCTCGTGGCTGCTTGTCTTGTACACGGATCTTCACAGGAGATGTCACAACCGGGGCCATCCGGCTATCACGTCTTGAAAACCATTCCCGTCGGCGGCACAGAAGGTTGGGACTATGTCACCATCGACAGCGCTGCCCGGCATCTCTATGTCGGCCGGGGCGACCACATTGATGTGGTTGACGTTGACGCTGGGGCCGTAGTGGGCAAGATTGGCGGCTTATCAGGTACACATGGCATAGTGCTCGCGCCCGACCTGGGTCGAGGGTTCACCACGGACGGCGAGGCCAACACTTCCACAATCATAGACCTGAA
>DASQXC010000423.1:0-3763 GCA_035639935.1 Terriglobales bacterium | reverse complement strand
GCATCGCACTCGCGCTCTAGCCGCTTTGACATGGCCGCGAGTACGCGAGTGTCGATCTTCACGCCTGCCCGCTCCATGCGCAGCAGCACGGGGACGAGCGGCAGGTCAATGTCTTCGTAAACGCGCATCAGTCCGGCCTGCTCGACCTCCCGGCGCAGCGCAGCCGCCATGCGACCGGTCACGTCGGCAGCTTCCGCCAGAGAACCGGAAAGTTTCAGGTTGAAGCGACGTAGTGCAATGTCGGCGAGGCTGTGCGTCGCGTAGGTGGGATCGAGCAGATAGGAATTGAGCATGGGCTCGTCGCGAACGCCCGCCAGCGTCGCGCCGCGCGGCTCCAGCGCATGCATGGCAGACTTCGCGTCGTGCACTGCCTTGGGGAGCGACGGATCGGCGAGTACTGTTTTCACACCGTCCGCGATCGCGCCATCCTCGAGCGGTACGGTCAGCGCCTTGCCCGGCGCAGCGGAGATTGCAATATTGCAGGCTGGCGGAACCATGGCCGGCTGTGCTTCTGCCAGCGGCAGTCGCGTATCGTCTTCTTCCTCTATCGCCTCTTCAAGCTCGGTTGCCGCCGCGGGGGTGGCGACATCGACGGCCACCGCGAGCGCCGAACCGTGCGCCAGAGATTGCAAGACCCGCTCTACATCGCTCGCAGACTTCGCCTCCAGGTATTCGGTCTCGCCCACCTCCAAGCCCGGTAGGAAATCCTTCAGCAGCGTGGAAAACTCCAGCTCGGTGAAGAGCTGGCGCGCGGCCTCGGCATCTGGTTCGCCGGCGCGCATCGCCTCCAGGTGGAGCTCCACCGGAGCGTTGCGGTCGAGCGTCACCATTTCTTTGCTGAACAGGATGGTTTCGCGGTTATTGAGCAGCGACTCGCGGTAAGTTTTCTTTTCGACCTCTGCGGCACGATCGAGTGCGGCCTCGAGCGAACCGAAACGGCGGATCAGCTCTACAGATCCCTTGTCGCCGATACCGGGAGCACCGGGAATATTGTCGATGGAGTCGCCGCGCAGCGCCATCACGTCCACCACTCGCTCCGGGGGCACGCCGAGGATTTCCTCCACCTTGGCCCGATCGCAGATCAGATTGTCTTTGGGCGGGTTCAGGACGCAGATCTTGTCGTTGACGAGCTGGAGCATGTCCTTATCGCTGGAAACCACATATACCGGGTAAGACTGCGCCGCGGCCTGGTGCGCCAGCGTGGCGATCACGTCATCGGCTTCAAACCCGGGATACTCGAGGATCGGGATGCGATAGGCTTCCAGTGCGCGCCGAATGTAAGGGATTTGTTGCGCCAGGTCGGGCGGCATCTCCCCGCGTTGCGCCTTGTAGCCGCCGTATTCCACCTGCTTGAAGGTTTGCGTCTTGATGTCGAACTTGCGCACCGAAGTGATGGCCGCAGCCTGCTGATCGCGAAAGGTGGGCGCAGCAACGTCGAAGATTGCTGCGAGATACTCGGGATGAAAATCGGCAACCAGTTTTCGGAGCATGTTGACGAAAACATAGGTGCCCGCTGTGGGAATGCCGGTGCGAGTGGACATCGGCCGCTGCCGCGCCATGGCGTGATAGGCACGGAAGATGAAGGACATCGCGTCCATCAGAAAGACTGGCGCTTTGCTGCCTGCAGGCTGGACGGCCTTCAGGGGCGCAACCGGGTTCTCGGCAACTGCCGCCGGTGCGGCATTCGACTTGGACCGCTTTGGGGGCAACACCAAAGTGTAACAAACAGCTACCGCGGCTTTGCACGGATCAAACAAGGATCTGCGAAGATCCGCGTGGATCGGCGGTAGCTCTACTCAATGAACATGCAGTCGCCGTAGGAGTAAAAGCGGTAGCGCTCGCGGACGGCATGTCCATAGGCCTTAAGGATCAGTTCCCTTCCGGCAAACGCTGAAACCAGCATCAGCAGCGTGGATTTCGGCAGGTGGAAATTGGTCAGCAGCGCGCCCACGACTCGGAATCGAAAGCCAGGGTAGATGAACAGGTCGGCTTCTTCAGTTCCGGGGTCCACTCTTCCGGTCTCGCGTGCGGCAAATTCGAGGGTGCGGACTGTGGTGGTTCCGACGGCGACCACGCGCCGTCCGGCTTCCAGGGCGCGATTGATTCCTGACGCCGCATTTTGGGGAATGCTGAACCACTCGCCCTGCATGCGGTGGTCTTCCACGCGTTGCACGCGTACCGGCTGAAACGTCCCCAGCCCGACATGCAGGGTAATCTCGGCGATTTCCACCCCTCGTTCACGTATGCGGCCCAGGATTTCGGGAGTGAAATGGAGGCCAGCGGTCGGTGCTGCCACAGATCCGCACTCGCACGCATAGACCGTCTGGTACCGCTCCCGGTCTTCGGGACGATCCGCACGGGCGATGTACGGCGGCAGAGGCACGTGTCCCAGACGCTCGAGGCGCTCGAAAAAGTCCGGCACTGGCTGGAACCTTAAGCGGCGCTCGCCGAAGGTGCCGCGAGCCACCACTTCGGCCTGAAGCTCGTTGTCCCCAAAAAACAAGCGCTCACCGACTGCGATCTTGCGCCCGGGGTGGACCAGCGCTTCCCACTGCAGCCCGCCGAGATGCTTCGTGAGCAGAACCTCGACGCGCCCGCGCAGGAAGTCCCTTGCCGCCGGATTGCGCCGGCTCACGGGTTGGGCGCGTTTGCCACTGCGTCGGCCGAAGAGCCGCGCAGGCAGCACGCGGGTGTTGTTGACCACTAGCAGGTCGTCAGAACGCAGCAGCTCAGGGAAGTGCCGGAAGCACCGGTCGCGCCACTCACTCCTTGTGCGCACGAGATGCAGCATGCGCGAGGCCGCCCTGTCCGGCAGCGGCTCCTGCGCGATCAACTCCTTCGGAAGGTGGTAGTCGAAGTCGGAGACGAGCACACTCTGATTTACTCCTCAGGCCCGAGTTTGCCGCCGTTCATGCGCTGCTGTAGCATACGCGAGCGCCGGCCCAGTCGTGGTAATTACGGATCTAGTAAATGAAAAGCGAGCACCAGCACCGCACGGATATCTGCCGCTTTGGCAAGCTCTTGCACGAGCGTGGCTACGTGGCTGCGACGGACGGAAATCTTTCCGTCCGCCTGGATGCGGACACCATCCTGTGCACCCCGACCATGATCTGCAAGGGGATGATGGAACCCGAAGACCTGGTGATGGTGGATATGTTCGGACGGCACGTGAGTGGGGCGCGCAAGGTTTCTAGTGAGATTGCGATGCACCTGCGTATCTACAACCTGCGAGCTGATGTGCATGGCATCGTGCACGCGCATCCGCCAACGGCTACCGGCTATGCTGCTGCCGGCTTGCCGCTCAACCAGGCGCTGGTTTCAGAGATCGTGATCTCGCTCGGCTGCGTCCCGCTGGCGCCTTACGCCACTCCCGGAACAGCCGAACTGACGCAAGCTCTTGAGCCCCTGGTGCCCAGTCACGACGCCATCCTCATGGCCAACCACGGTGTGGTGAGCTACGGCAGCGATCTGCTCCAGGCTTATATGAAAATGGAGACCGTGGAACACTTTGCCTGCATTGCGCTCGTGACCCACCTGCTCGGGCGGCAACAGTTGCTGAGCGGTGAGGATGTTCGCAAGCTGATGGCGGCGCGAGAGAAATATGGCATCAGCACGCCGGGGGGCGGATGTCCAACTGATGTTCAGGCGCAATCGCCGGCAGCCAGTATGGCCGAAACCGAAGGTCCGGAGGGCTTCTCGGTGACTCGCGAAGAGCTGATGTCTATTTTGAAAAACGTAGTGCGCACTGGGAAGCGGCGGTGGT
>DASQXC010000422.1:0-4752 GCA_035639935.1 Terriglobales bacterium | reverse complement strand
GCACGTGCTTCCAGTTGCGCGACGGCGATGCGAGTTGCGGGACAGCAATCATCCAAGAAGCGATCGCGTGCCTGCTGCCGGACCTCTGTGGGCACGGTGAGAAATGCAAGCGTTGGGGCGCAGAGGCAAATCTTCTCCAATCCCGTTAGGGAAAACCGACTTGCATCCCAATTAGGGGCGGCTTCCTCTCTAAATACCCCTCTTACCCATCCAGACGTTCCATTCGCTCCGATGAAAATGGAGAAGAACTTCGCCGAGACAGCCGCTCACTTGCGAATCTCGCGGACTCGCAATACGTTCAGGCTACAGAACGCAAATACAAGCTGGGGCAGACCACGAAATTGGGGATAGCTTGACCGAGGTCTCGATTCTTCATGGGTACGGACGGGAGTCAGGAGGCGAAGCTGTCTCCGGCCAGCAGCTCGGGGCGGCAGTTATGACAGGCGGTCTGCCCTCGGCGTTATCCTCCAAAAGATGGTACGCAGTGCATACGCGCTCGCGACATGAGAAGGTCGTGGCAGCGCAACTGCGCGGACGCGGCGTTGATATTTTTCTACCGCTGGTCAACGAAATCCACCGCTGGAGCGACCGCCGGAAGCGGGTCCAAGTCCCGCTCTTTCCTGGCTATGCATTCATCCACGCCTGCGAGTCCGCCGAGACCGTGATGGCTGTCACTCAGGTTGAGAGTGTAGTCGGAATCGTGGGCGCTCCTCCCAACGGAACGGCGATTCCAGACGAGCAGATCGAAGCCGTGCAAAAGCTTCTGTGCCGTAACATCCCGTGCGTGAATTATCCATTCTTGAAAGCGGGCCAGCGTGTGCGCATTCGCGGGGGAGTACTCGAAGGAGTGGAAGGCACTCTAGTATCGCTGCAAGGAACAACCAGCCTGGTGATCTCGATCGAACTCATCCAGCGTTCCCTGGCAGTGCGTCTGGAAGGCTATGACGTCGAAGTGATCTGATTTCGTAACTCCAAGCCAGAAACACGGTTCCGTTTTCTGAAAATGTCTTACCGCCGGCCACCCTCAGCCCCGGATGCCGCTCGCCGAACAACCTAAGGGCCTGATCCTGAAACGCGCCATTGACGTGGTGCTCGCCGCCATTGCGCTGACCGCCTTTTCTCCGGTGTTCCTGCTCGTAGCCATTGCGGTCAAGCTGAGTTCGCCCGGAGAGGTCGTTTACACTTCGCAACGCGTCGGCCGAAGAGGCCGCATCTTCCGCTGCTACAAGTTCCGCACGATGGTGGCCAATGCCGAGGCGTTGCAATCTTCCCTCCAGCACCTGAATGAGCGCGAAAAGGTGTTGTTCAAGATCAGCAATGACCCCCGAGTGACGCCTTTGGGCCGCTTTCTTCGCAGGTATAGCCTGGATGAGCTGCCGCAGTTGTGGAATGTGCTTAGGGGTGACATGAGCCTGGTGGGCCCGCGCCCGCCGCTGGCTAGCGAAGTCAGGCATTATGAGCGGGAGCACATGCGCAGGCTTGATGCTTTGCCGGGTATGACCGGGCTGTGGCAAGTGGAAGCGCGACGCGATCCTTCATTCGCTCGCTACCTCTCCCTCGACCTCGATTATGTTGAGCACTGGAATCCCTGGCTAGATGCCAGGATCCTGCTCAAGACCATAGCCGTCGTGCTCGCAGGGACAGGGGAATGACTTCCGCCGCTGACTGCCCTTCGGCCCTGCTTCGAAGAAATGCCGCTTGCATGTTCGGGGCGCAAGCCGCGCGTCTGGCCGTCCAGGGATTTTATTTCCTCCTCGTGGCGCGCAGCTTGGGGCCACAGCAATATGGCGCTTTCGCGGCCGTGACAGCGGTTGCTGCCATCGCGTATCCCTTCGTGGGCAACGGTACCGGCAACCTGATGATCAAGAAGGTGGCGCGCGACCGCCGGCTCTTGCCCGAGTGCCTGGGCAATGCCCTCTTCATGACGGTGATTTCCGGCTTGCTGCTCAGTTTTCTGCTTGTGCCCGCCTGCCTGGTAGTGTTACCGGCGGCCATCCCGGTCTCAGTCATTCTGCTGGTGGTCATGTCAGACCTGCTGGTTTACCGCTTTGTGGATGTGGCTTGTCTGGCATTTCAGTCTGTCGAAATGCTGGGTTGGACCGCACGGCTGAACGTGTTCGCCAGCATGATGCGCCTGGTCGGAATCGGAGTGCTAGTGCTGATGCATCGGCCGACATTGGCGGCCTGGAGCATCACCTATCTTGCGACTTCAATGCTATGCGTAATAGTTGCGGCATATTGTGTCTATTCGAGACTTGCTCGGCCGGCATTGTGCGGCTTGAGGCACCTGCGCAGCGAATTGTCCGAAGGCCTTTGGTTTGCCACCAGCCTCTCCGCACAAAGTATTTACAACGACGTGGATAAGACCATGCTGGCGCGCCTCGCGACTCTCGACGCTGCTGGCATCTACGCCGCCGCGTATCGAGTAATCGAAGTTGCATTTCTGCCCATCCGGGCCTTGCTGGCGGCAGCTTACCCCAGTTTTTTCCGGCATGGGAAAGATGGGATTTCAGGGAGTTGCGCGTTGGCCCGGCGACTCTTGCCGAAAGCGCTTGTGTATTCTGCCGCGATTGGTTTCGCCACGTTCCTGGCAGCGCCCCTGGTGCCCTGTGTACTGGGACCCGAATACATCCGCACCTTCGAGGCACTGCGCTGGTTATCCTTATTGCCGTTGCTCAAAACCTTGCATTATTTCGCTGCAGACTCGCTCACCGGCGCCGGATTTCAAGCTTTACGCGCAGTGGCGCAGGTTGTCACGGCTGGGCTCAACGTGCTCATCAACTTCTGGCTGATACCTGCATACTCCTGGCGTGCCGCGGCCTGGAGCAGTGTGGCCTGCGACGGCTTTTTGGCGCTAACATTGTGGAGTTGTGTTCAGGCCCTGCGAACACGCTCGCTGGCTGCAGCGCTCCGAAGCTCCCTACCGCAAACTGAATGCTGAAGCTGCTGGAGGAATGCTTTGCGGTAGTGATGCTGGCCTACCTCAGCGGCGGCACCACCGGATTCTGGGCGGGCGATTCTCCGTTCAACTTGTGGCGGCTCCAGGACAATCCCCTACTGCTGGGCATCCAGATGGTGATGTATGGCGTCACGCTCAGTTTCATCGTTCTGCACTGGCGGAAGTTTACGAGCGGCGTGCGGGCTGGCGGCTGGGTATTGGCGCTGGCCCTGCTGGCTCTGGCTTCGACGCTCTGGTCAAGCGATCCGGCTTTCACCTTGCGCCGCAGTCTTGTGCTGATCGCCACCACGGGGTTCGGCATCTATTTCGGTTCGCGGTACGAGCCTCGGCGACAGGTGCGGTTGTTGGCCTGCACCTTCGTCCTGCTTGCCGTCCTCAGCGCGGGTTGCGCCCTGTTGCTCCCGCAATATGGCGTTGACAACCAATTGCATCCGGGCGACTGGCACGGGATTTTCGGCCAGAAAAACCTGCTGGGCAAGGCCATGGCAGTTGCGCTGATCGTGCTATGGTCGGCCAAGGGTGCAATGCCAGGCCTGCTGCGGATGGCGGGCCTCTCCCTGTGTGCCGCATTAATGATGATGTCGGGCTCGAGGGTGGCGCCAGTCGTCTGTGCCGCGCTGTTGTTGCTCGTCCCGACTCATCGCATTTTGCGTGCCCGTATCACAGCCATGGTTCCGCTGGCGATCGTGTCCCTTGCCATGGTTGCCGGCGCGGTATTTTTTATCGCCCGCAACAGTTCTCTGTTGCTCGCTTTTCTCACCCGCGATGCCACCCTCACGAGGAGAACTGAGATCTGGAGAGCGGTCTGGGCTGCCATCTCCAATCACGTGGCCCTGGGATACGGGTTCAGCGGTTTTTGGGCGGGAGTGCACGGCGAATCGGCGACTGTGGCTGGCGTGCTGAGATTTGCCGCGCGCCATGCCCACAACGGGTTCCTCGACCTCTGGCTGGAGCTTGGCATCGTTGGACTCGTCCTGTTCTCCATGGGCTATCTGCGAGCGCTGGGCGATGGAGTCGCATTGCTGCGAATGAGCCCTGACCGGCTGGCCACCTGGCCACTTCAATATCTCGGCTTTATGTTGCTTTACCACTTGGCGGAAGGACCGATCCTGCGGCAGAACAGCATTTATTGGGCCTTGTACGTGGCCGTCGTCGTGGCCGCTGCGCTGGCGGTGCGCATCGGTTCAAACCGCGCGGCCCACGCCGGCGTTCTGCTTGAGCGACTCTAAAAGAAATCTGATTATCTATCGCGATGAACTGTTGGGCGCTTCGGAAACCTTTATCCTGCGACAGGCCGAAGCGCTGCGCGATTTCCGTCCGGTTTACGTGGGACTGCGCTCCATCGATGGCCTACGGGTGCCTGCCCAACGCCGCGAATTACTGGCCTCTGGCTGCCTGAGCCGCGCGCGTTGTTTGGCCTGCAAGCTGCTCGGGCCGAATGAGCGTCAGGTCGCGCAACTGCGCCGGCTGCAGCCGGCGCTTGTTCATGCTCATTTCGGTCCGGATGCAAGTCACGCCATGCTGCTCGCGCGCGCCCTCGGCGTGCCCCTTGTGGTTACGCATCACGGCTACGACGTCACGGCTGAGGACCACGCGCTGTCGCATTCACCGTTGCTGCGCCTGTACCTCAAGCGCCGGCCGCGCCTTTATAAGACTGCTGCGCTCGTGCTGTGTGTTTCGCAGTTCGTGCGCGAAAAGGCCCTTCGCAAAGGCGCTCCGCCGCATAAAACCCTGGCTCACTATATTGGCATTGACATCGCCAGATTCACTCCTGACCCGTCGGTCGCGCGTTC
>DASQXC010000421.1:0-4291 GCA_035639935.1 Terriglobales bacterium | reverse complement strand
TCTGTCACGCTGAAATGGGAGGCGCCCGTGGGACAGGTCGGAGCCAGCATCGTCGGTTACAGCGTCTACCGGAGCGATAAAGAAAACGGCGATTACAAATTGATTGCAAAAAACATCAGATCCCTTAGCTACACGGATGTTGCTGTCCAATCCGGCCACACTTATTACTATAAAGTGACCAGCGTTGATTCCACGGGCCGCGAGAGCACCGCTGCTAAGTCCAAGGCTACTGTGCCTTGAGAGGCTGCTGAAAGACTCTTTTGCGAACGGTTTTGAACGGGTGCGGCTTGGCTGGGTCGAGACAAGTTAAGGGGCACGACTTTAACTCGTGCCACGCCTTTACCGCACGCCTGAAGGTGTGCCCCTTCCCATGTCTCGCTGACGTCAAGCCGCGCCCCTTCAAAGCAACAGCGAAAAAGCTTTCCAGCAGCCGTTGAGCCCTTCGAAGCAGTGCTGCTAGGAGCAGCCATACCAAGCTCTGCTGAGTGCTTTGCTTGCAACCTGAAGCCATTCGCAAATTGTTCGAGCAGGTACGGCGAGGCAAGCTCACGGCCGACGCGGCGCTGGCACGCTTGCGGCACTTGCCTTTCGAGAACCTCGATTTTGCCAAGGTGGATCACCACCGTGCGCTGCGCGCCGGCTTTCCAGAAGTAGTGCTGGCTGAGGGGAAGACGCCTCGGCAGGTAACTTCGATCTTTGCGCGCCTCGCCCGGCACCAGGCGAGCGTCCTGGCTACAAGAGCAAGCAAAGAGCAGTTCGCCGCTGTGCGCCGTGTCGTGCCTAAGGCGCAGTATCGCGAGCTGGCGCGGGCCATCGTGCTGCAGCGAGATCGCACGCTTTATGGGAAGGGGAAGATCGTCGTGGTCTCGGCGGGCACAGGCGATATCCCCGTCGCAGAAGAAGCAGTCGTGACCGCCGAAACGATGGGAAACGAGGTCGAGCACCTCTACGATGTCGGGGTAGCGGGAATTCATCGCCTGTTGGCGCACCGCAAACTGCTGTTCGACGCGCGGGTGATAATCGTGTGCGCGGGCATGGAGGGGGCCTTGCCCAGCGTAGTCGGCGGGATCGTGCGCGTGCCCGTGATCGCCGTACCGACCAGTATCGGCTACGGCGCGGCGTTCGGAGGCCTGGCAGCTCTGCTCGGAATGATGAACTCCTGCGCGTCTAACGTCAGCGTGGTAAACATAGATAATGGCTTTGGCGCGGGCTATGTCGCTTCGCTCATCAATCGCCTGTGAAACCCGCGATCACAGCTCCTGCGCTCGAGAGCGACCGCCTCCGCCTGCGTCCATTCACACTGCAGGACGAAGCCGAGGTTTTCGCGCTGGCTTGCGACCCCGAGGTCGCGCGCTTCGTGCGCTTCGAAGCGCATCGTACTCCCGCAGAGACGCGCCAGTTCCTCGAACTAGTCCAGCAGCATTATAGCCGCGGAGATCCGTTTGCCTTGGCCATCGTGCGGCGCGCGGACGAACGGCTGATCGGCAGTTGCGGTTTCGTCAGCCTGGACGGCGAGCGGAGGTCAGCGGAGATCGGCTACTGGCTGGGCAAGCCGTACTGGGGCCAGGGCTACGCCGCGGAAGCAGCAAGGGCGCTGGTGCGCTTCGCTTTCGAGCAGATGGGACTCGAGCGCGTCGAAGCCAAATGCTTTCCCGATAATCGAGCCGGCCAGCGCGTGATCGAGAAGCTGGGTATGAAGTTCGAAGGCACGGACCGCAGTGAGACGATCAAGGGAGAATATCCGGAGTTGAGGGTGTACGGTATCAGCAGGCAGGATTGGATCGGTCATTGAGCGGTGCTTTAAAGCGGTGCTTTAAAGCGGTGCTTTAAAGCGGTGCTTTAAAGGGGTGCTTTAAAACGGATGGGGACGATGACGGCGTGTCCTCCGCTTGAAACCGGTTTAAGACGTACCCTATTGGCATAGTTGCTGCGCTGCAAATAGAATTTACGGGTTGCGCATGTCGCTCAGCAGGCAGGAAGCGCTGGATCTTTTCCGGTCCGATGACCTGATCGGCATCGGCATGGGGGCCGATGCTGTACGCAAGAGGCTGCATCCTGAGGGTGTAGTCACTTACGTCATCGACCGCAACATCAATTACACCAATCTTTGTACCGAGTACTGCACATTTTGCGCCTTTTACGCTCCGGTGAAAGGGCCGGGTCGCGCCAGGGGATACGTGCTCGACCACGAGGTGATTTACGACAAAATCCGCGAGACGGTCGAACTGGGCGGCACGGGCGTGCTCATGCAGGGCGGACTCAATCCCGACCTCCCCTTCGGGTGGTACGAGCAGCTCCTGCGCGGCATTAAGCAGCGCTTTCCGCGGATACACCTGCACTGTTTCTCGGCTTCGGAGATCCTGTTCTTTGCGGAGCTGAGCGGGCTTTCGCTGCGCGACGCCATTGTCCGCCTGCGCGATGCCGGCTTGGACTCGATCCCCGGCGGCGGCGCTGAGATCCTCGACGATGAAGTGCGCTACAAGGTCGCCCGCCTGAAATGTCTGACGGAAGACTGGCTGCGCGTGCATCGCACCGCGCACCAGCTTGGCATGCGGACGACGGCCACCATGATGTTCGGCTGCGGCGAGAAGCTGGAGCACCGCGTCAATCACTTCCAACGTATCTATGACCTGCAGGAGGAGACGGGCGGCTTTACCGCCTTCATACCCTGGACCTTCCAGCCGCGCAACACCGCGCTCGGCGGGCGCGGCTGGGACGAGGCCACCTCGGTCGAGTACCTGAAGACCCTGGCCATCGCACGCCTGTTCCTCACCAACGTCAAGAACGTGCAGGCGAGCTGGGTGACGCAAGGGCTCAAAGTCCTGCAACTCGGATTGCGCTTCGGCGGCAACGACGTTGGCTCGGTCATGCTGGAAGAGAACGTCGTGAAAGCGGCTGGCGTGTCCAACCAAACCACGGAGGAAGAACTGCGGCACATCATTCGCGACGCGGGCTTCCGTCCCGCGCAGCGCGACACGCTTTACCGAATGTACTTCCTGAATTGAACGGCAGCCTCTGTCGTCAACTGTCTCGCTTTCCAAATATCCGCGCGAAGATTTTGTCCACATTGCGCAACTGCCGGTTGAGATCGAAGGCGTGCTCCAGCTTGCCGCGCGGGATGCGTGATGTGACTTCCTTGTCGTTAAAGACCAACTCGCGGAAGTTCAGCCCTTCATTCCAGGCGCGCATGGCGTGGCGCTGGACCAGGCGATAAGCCTCCTCGCGCGGCATTCCGCCTTCGGCGAGATCGAGCAGGAGTTGCCCGCTGAACACGAGTCCGCCCGTGCTTTCCAGGTTCGCTTTCATGCGCTCGGGATAGACGATTTCAGTTTCGAGCAGGGCGGCAGCCTTGTGCAGCATGTAATCAACCAGAATCGTGGAATCGGGCAGGATCACCCGCTCCACCGAGGAATGCGAGATATCGCGCTCGTGCCAAAGCGCGACGTTTTCGAAAGCCGCCTGCGCATTGGCGCGTACCACCCGGGCCAGCCCGCTGATCTGCTCCCAGTTCACCGGGTTACGCTTGTGCGGCATCGCCGATGAGCCCTTCTGCTTCTCGCTGAAGAACTCTTCCGCTTCACGCACCTCGGTGCGCTGCAGGTGCCGCATCTCGGTGGCGATATTGTCGAGGGTAGAGGCGATGACCGCCAGGGTCGCCACATAATATGCATGGCGGTCGCGCTGGATCACCTGCGAACTCACCGGCGCGGGCTTCAGGCCGAGGGAGTCGCAGATCTGCTCCTCCAGTTCAGGGTCGAGATGCGCCGCATTGCCCACCGCGCCCGAGAATTTGCCCACCCGCATCTCTTCCGCGGCACGTGCGAAACGCTCGATGTCGCGCTTGACCTCGGAGTACCAGTTGCCCAGCTTCAGCCCGAAGGTTATGGGCTCGGCATGGATGCCGTGCGTACGCCCGATCATCGGGGTGTGCTGGAACTCGTGGGCACGGCGTTCGAGCACTGTCTGCAGCCGTTCCAGGCCGGCCCGGATCAGAGCCGATGCCTCCTGCACTTGTAAAGCTTGCGCCGTGTCCACCACGTCGTTGGAAGTGAGGCCAAAATGTAACCAGCGTGCTTCCGGGCCAAGTCTTTCTGCAACTGCTGTGGTGAAGGCAATCACGTCGTGCTTCACCTCGGCCTCGAGCTGCGCGACGCGCTTGAGGTCGAAATCGCCCTTCTGACGGATGACTTTGGCGGCTTTCTTCGGCACCAGGCCGGCTGCGGCAAGAGTCCCTGTGGCTGCGATCTCCACTCGCAGCCAGGTGCGAAACTTGTTTTCGTCGCTCCAGATG
>DASQXC010000420.1:0-6344 GCA_035639935.1 Terriglobales bacterium | reverse complement strand
GGAGCACCCAGTCGTCGCCCTTGTAGGCGAACCACACGTGGTCGAACTCGATCCGCCCCGGCCCTTCGCTCTTCTTGGGCGCAACAGGCTCGACGATATCCGCCGGGGTGTCGAGCAGCTTGAAAACGCGCTCGCTGGCGGCCATCGCCGATTGCAGGATGTTGTACTTCTCACTCAGGTCCTGGATGGGCCGGAAGAATCGCTGCGCATACTGGATGAAGGCCACCAGAACGCCCAGGGTCACCGAGGCGCGCAGCACGGCACTGCCGCCGAACCAGATCACGCAGGCGATAGCCGCCGAAGAGAGAATTTCGACCACCGGGTAGTAGATCGCGTACGCGATGATGGCGTCCTTGTACGCCTCCATGTGGCTGGCGTTGATCCGGCTGAAGCGTTCGAAGGCCTTCTGCTCGCGGTTGAACAGTTGCAGCACGACCATGCCGCTGACGTGCTCCTGCAGATAGGCGTTGATGCGGGCGATAGCGGTCCGGATCCGCCGGTAGGAATCGCGCACGTGCTTGCGGAAAATCGAGGTGGCGACCAGGATGAGCGGCAGCACGGCGAAGGTGATCAGCGCCAGCCACCACTTCATCCGCAGCATGATGACCACGATTCCCACCAGCACGAACACGTCTTCAAAAATGGCGACCACACCGGCGGTGAACATTTCGTTCAGCGCGTCCACGTCGGTGGTGACGCGGGTGACCAGGCGCCCGACCGGGTTCTTGTCGTAGAAGCCGATGTGCATCTGCTGCAGGTGGCGGAAGATCTGGCTGCGCAGGTCGAACATCACCTGCTGTCCGGTCCACTGCATCAGATAGGTCTGCGCATATTCCAGGAAGAAGATGGCCGCCAGCAACAGCAGGTAAAGCAGAGCAATCTGCGCGATGCCGGTCAACGGCTGCGGACTCAGCCAGCCATCGAGGAGCGAGTGCCTGCCCCAGGCGCTAGTGGGAGCCAGGTATTTGTCCACCGCCACCTTGGTCAGATAGGGGCCGGCGATGTCGGCGCCGGACTTGAATAGAATCGCGCCCAGCGCCACGCACACTTGCCACTTGTACGGGCGCAGGTAAGTCAGCAGCCGCCGCATTAAGCGGCTGTCGTATGCCTTTCCCAGCACTTCTTCTTCGTGGGTACCCGAGGGCATCGGAAGACACAGACTATCCTATAGACGCTGCGCATGGCTATCTGGATGGAAAACTGTAAAGGTAACGATTCAACCGCATACTCGCCGCTATGCGAGGTTCCGCAGCAGCAACGCTGAATTCTTCGATCCGAAGGCGATGCAGTTGCACAGCGCGTGCTCGATGGCGAGCTTTCGTCCCACGTCAGGGACGTAGTCGAGGTCGCACTCCGGGTCGAAGTACTCGAGATTGATGGTGGGCGGGACCTGCGCGTGCTGCATCGCAACCAAAGTTGCGGCAACGCCGGCGGCGCCGCATGCACCCTGCGGATGGCCGATTTGCGACTTTAGAGCCGAAGTCGCGGTTTGGCTGGCGCGGCCATCGAACACCAGCTTCAGCGCCCGCGTCTCGATGCGGTCGTTGAGCACGGTGGAAGTTCCGTGTAGGTTTACGTACTGCACGTCTTCCGGAGCGAGGCCGGCCTCTTCGATAGCCAATCCCATAGCGCGCGCCGGCTCTTGGCCGCACTCTTCCAGGCGCACGCGGTGATAGGCCTCGCAAGTCGAGCCATAGCCGGCGACCTCGGCGTACGGACGGGCGCCGCGCGCACGGGCATGCTCGTAGTCTTCGAGCACAAACATCCATGCGCCTTCGCCCAGCACGAATCCGTCGCGGTCGGCGGAAAAGGGACGCGAAGCCCGCTCCGGTTGCTGGTTCCAGCGGGCAGTGAGGATGCGCATCAGGCTGAAGCCTTTCATGATGCCAAAAGAGATGGGCGCGTCGGCGCCGCCCGCCAGGATTATCGGCAGCACCCCAGCCTGGACGCTGCGCATGGCGTAGCCGATGGCGTCCGTGGACGACGTACAGCCGGTAGTGACCACATGGCTGAGCCCGCGAAAACCAAAGCGCATGCTGATCTCGCTCGACAGCGTGCCCATGGTCCCGCTGGGGATCGAGAACACGCTGATCTCCTTGGGGTGTCCTGTGTACCACAGCCGGAATTGTTCTTCGCTGAAGTCCTGCGCGCCGCCGCCGGTTCCGAGGATGACTCCGATGCGGCGTTTCTCCGTCGGCGACATGACGGCGGCGTCGAGCCCGGCATCGCTGAGCGCCTCGTGCGAGGCGGCGATCGCCAGCGGCACCACGCGGGAGACGTGCTTGCGCTCATGGGGATCCACCCAGGAGAGCTCGTCGAAGGCTTCCACCTGTCCGGCAATCTGCACGGGAAGCGAACTGGCGTCGAAGCGGGTGATGCGCGAGACCCCGCTTCTGCCCACCAGGATTGCGCGGCAGAAGACATCCTTGCCGATGCCATTCGGGCTCACCACGCCCATTCCGGTGATGACCACGCGGCGCATATCCTTACTGAGTAAACTATTAGATGCAGGGTTACAAAAAAGTCCCTGATTGTAAGCCGCCGAGACGCAGAATACGCCGAGGCGCGGTTTTAGGTTTTGGGTGTAGCCTTGCTTTGTGAAAGGGCACGGCTTCAGCCGTGCCGTTCAGCTTCGAAAAGCGTGGCCTTTAGGCCCCTGAGGGAATTTCCCGCAGCGGCTAAAGCCGGGATTCACGAGGCCTCCTCCCGGCACGCCTGGAGGCGCGCCCTTTCACAAAACAATCTTGGGTTACACCGCCCTTGCACGCCGGGAATGGCCATCGGCATCTACATCTCGGTTCCGTTTTGCCGCTCAAAGTGCAGCTACTGCAACTTTGCCTCCGGCGTGTTTGCGCGCGAAATGGTCGCAGGCTACGTCGAACGCATAGGCGGCGATATAGCGGATGCGCGGCATACTGCTGCGGTCATGGGCGGCATACTCGACCGTACCGCCGACTCGGTTTACCTCGGGGGCGGCACGCCCACGACCTTAACACCCGCACAGCTCGAGCAGATTTTCGTCGCGCTGCGACGGGAGTTTGAGATCGATTCCGCCGCCGAGATCACGGTGGAGTGCGCTCCGGGAACGCTCAGCCCCGAGATGCTCGAAGCGCTGGTACGCGCAGGCGTGAACCGGGTCAGTCTCGGAGTGCAGTCATTCGTGGTTGGCGAAGCCGCGGCAGTCGGGCGCCTGCACACGCGCGCCGCGGTGCTCACAGATATCGCGCGGCTGCGCTCGGCCGGCATTACCAATATCAACATTGATCTGATTGCCGGCTTGCCGCACCAAAACGCCGCGAGCTGGAAAATATCGCTTAACGAGACCATTGTTGCCGGCGTGCCGCACGTGAGCGTGTACATGCTGGAAGTGGACGAGGACTCGCGCCTGGGGCGGGAGTTGATCGCCGGGGGCACCCGCTTCCACGCACACTTCGTCCCTGATGAAGATGCGGTCGCCGATTTTTATGAGCAGGCTTGTGCGCGGCTGAATGAAGCCGGCATCGTGCAGTATGAGATTTCCAACTTCACCCGCCCGGGGATGGAATCGAAGCACAACCTCAAGTACTGGACGCGGCAGCCCTATATCGGTTTTGGCATGGACGCGCATTCCATGCTCGAAAGTCCCGGCGGTGCTGTTCGCATCTCGACACCGGATTCGCTGGATGAATACATGGCTGGCGCCCCGCTGAGCCGGACTGCCTTGTCCGCGCACGCCGCCTTGGAGGAGACATTCTTTCTCGGCCTGCGCCTTGCGCGCGGCGTGGATTTGAAGGCGGTCGGCGCGCTCTTCGGCGTGGATGCCGCGGGCATATTCAGCGGGACCATCGGCGATCTGCAGTTGTGCGGATTGCTGGAGCGCCAAAGCGACACCATTCGCCTGACGTCTCGCGGTCGTCTGCTCTCGAACGAAGTCTTCGAGCGCTTCATCGGCGTTGCCGCCTAGGTAACATCTCCACCGTTCCAAAACCGGGGAGGGTGGGGCACCGGCCGAGGCCGGCGCTCACGCCGCGCTCGAAATGGACGCCCGTTGAGCTAGGCCCTGACCGAATGACAGGTTCTCACCTGGTATCTCGTAAAGCATAATCATCAAATCATCCGGCGAAATTCCCGCTGCCGCGACCACTCGTTCGTTGAGCTGTTTGAGGAGAGCGAGACGCGTTTTCTGCGGCCTGCCAGAGATAAACGTTACTTCGAGCAAGATCAACTCGTCGCTGTATTTTAGGCCGAGAAACGAGGGGGTGTGCAGAAAGCGGTTTTTGGGCAGAACATGGATGATCTGATAAAAGTCATCGGGCGGGACCTTCAGGATCTCGCGCAGCGAGTCCTGTACGGCTCTCCCGAAACTTTGTGGAGTCGCGGCTCGTCATACTGGGCTTCCCTGACGTAAATTTTCGCGACAGGCATTTATGGCTCCTTTCATCGACTGGGCCCGGCGGCCCACAACTGCATCGACCCAAAGTCCTTGATGCCTGTCACCGATATCACGATGCGCACATTTCATGCAGACAACCAGTAGTGCCATCGTGTAGCAGCGGATGAAGGATGGACGTTCCAAAAGACGACTCAAGATTTGGGACTGGCATAAATTATTATTTGAGGAGCATCTGATAAATCGTCTGATACAAACCTCCAGCCGATTTATGAGATCGCTTCTCCGCAACCAAGATCGTCTCCCTAACTAGAGCTTTCCCCGAAAATTCATTAGACTCTCTGTTTCGCCGGATGTGGCGAAGGGACCATGAAAGCTAGCTTTGTCTCGCAGGGGCTCGCGGAAGCCCAAGAAAGGATCGCGCCAGCGGTGGACCTGCGCAGCGACACGGTCACGCGGCCCACAGCGGAGATGCGTCGCGCCATGGCCGAAGCCGAGGTCGGCGACGATGTGTACGGCGAAGATCCGACTGTCAACCGCCTGGAGCAGCGCGCCGCCGAGATCTTCGGCCGCGAAGCGGCGATTTTCGTACCCAGCGGCACCATGGGCAATCAGATCGCCATCAGGCAACACACCCATCACGGGCAGGAAGTGATCTGCGAAGAGCGCAGCCACATCTTCAATTACGAGATGGCCACGATGGCCGCCTTTTCCGGCTGTTTGGCGCGGGCAATCTACGGTGAAGACGGCGTGCTGACCTGGAGCGAAGTGAAGAAGCGCATTGCTCCGAAGATCTATTCCCGCGCGCCGACCGGTCTGGTGTCGCTGGAGAACACGCACAACATGACGGGCGGAACCGTGTATCCGCCGGAGATCGCAGACGAGATCTGCGATGGCGCGCACGATGCTGGCTTGCCAGTGCACCTGGATGGCGCACGCATCTTCAACGCCGCCGTGGCGCTGGGCAAAACGGTCGCTGAGATCACGCGCAAGTTCGATTCGGTGATGTTCTGCCTGTCGAAAGGGCTGGGCGCGCCAGTGGGATCACTGCTGCTCGGCAGCGGTGAATTTATCGTTCGCGCCCGCGCCTGTCGCAAGATGCTCGGCGGAGGCATGCGCCAGGCGGGCATTCTAGCCGCTGCCGGGCTGATCGCGTTGGAAAAGATGCCGAAACGGCTAGCCGAAGATCACGCCAATGCGCGCTTCCTCGCAGAAGGACTGGCGCTCGTGCCCGGCATAAAGTTAGACCCGAGTCGCGTGCGCACCAACATCGTGGTGTTCGATATCAGTGGTACAGCGATGACCTCGGCGGAGCTGTCCCGCCGACTGGCGGAGCGCAGCGTCCTCATGAACGGCATCAGTCCTGAGCGAATGCGCCTGGTCACGCATATGGATGTAGACCGCGCCGCGTGTGAGCGGGCGCTCGCGGCCATCCGAGAAGTTTGCACCAGGTAGCGCTGGCGTCCCGCCCGCATCTTGCCACCCTTGGCGGCGGGACGGGGGCTCCGGCGCCCTGGTCTTGGCGCGCTTGGGTGTCCGAGACGTCGCCAATACAGTCGCCGGGACGGCGTCCTCAGAAAGCCCGGTTTTGGCTTTCTGGGGTGGAAGAGGGCGGCGCTACGTAATGTCGATTCGCCTGGAATACTCAACCACCGCCAAGTGCCGCCCCGAGCATGTCTGGAAGAAATTCGAAGTCCTCGATCAGTGGGCGTGGTGGAACAAGGTGATTGGCCGAGCCCGCTGGATCGAGGGCCAGCCCTGGCAGAGGGGCAGCCGTTTCGAGATGGAACTGGCACGCCCCACGCCCAGGAAGTTCAAGCCGGTGATCATCGAGTCCGCGCCGCCAAACAAAGTGGCCTGGATTGGGAAAGCCACCGGGCTCACAGGCGAGCACTGTTTCAGCTTCGACCTCCAGCCTGACGGCACCACGCTAATGAAGACCTGGGAGGAATTCTCGGGCATCACCACGCTTTTC
>DASQXC010000419.1:0-5460 GCA_035639935.1 Terriglobales bacterium | reverse complement strand
CGATGACGCGCTGATTGCCCACAATCCTCCCCAGCATCACCCCGCAGCATTCGTGCGGGTACGTCTCCTCCCCATGGCGGCGAATGGAATCCAGTTCGGATTGGCGAATGGTGAGCATCCCGACCGATTTGTCATTTGATAATTTGAAAATTTGTAAAGTGGGGATAGCCGCGACCGAGCGCAGTCAACTTTACGAATTACAAATTACCAATTACAAATCCCTCATTCCTCCCAGAACCTCTCACTCAGGTACTTGTCTCCCGAATCCGGAAAGATGGTCACAATGACCGCCTCCTGCCGGCGAGCAGCGAGTTCCTGTGCAATTCTCAGGCAGCCTGCCATGGCCCCGCCCCCGGAAATCCCCACCAGCAGGCCCTCTTCACGCGCCAGGCGCTTTACCATGGTGTAGGCATCCTCGGTGGCGATGGCCAAGTCCGCGTCCGCGAGCTTCGGGTCGTAAATCTTAGGGACGATCGCGGTGGCCATATGCTTGGCACCCTCAATCCCGTGAAAGGCGGAGTCCGGTTGCAGTGAGAAGCAGCGAATCTTCGGGTTCAGTTCCTTCAGCCTGCGGCTGGTGCCGACGAAGGTGCCGCTCGTTCCCAGCATGGCAACGAAGTGGGTAACGCGCCCACGGGTTTGTTGCCATATTTCGGTTGCCGTGGTCTGGTAATGTGCCCGCCAGTTGGCGTCATTGGAGTATTGGTCGGCGTAGAAATACCTGTCAGGCGACGCGGCGATCATCTCGCGCGCTTTGCGGATGGCGCCATCAGAGCCCTCCCCCGGGTCGGTGTAGATGATATTGGCTCCATAGGCGTTGAGAATTCGCTTGCGCTCGATCGAAACATTGGAGGGCATGCAGAGCGTCACCTTAAGCCCCATAGCCGCGGCGATCATGGCATAAGCAATCCCGGTATTGCCGCTGGTCGAATCGAGCAGTGTCCTGCCTCCAGCGAGCCCGCCACTCTGCATTGCCTCTCGCACGATGTTCCAGGCAGCGCGGTCCTTTACCGACCCGCCGGGATTGAACCACTCCGCCTTGGCGAGTATTTCGATGCCTGGCAAGCCCTCAGCTATGCGCTCCAGCCGAATCAGGGGTGTGTTGCCTATGTAGGCTAGCGCGCTTCCGCCCAAAGTCGGAGGTGCAACCGGGACGGGAACACTATCGGCGGCGGACTGCGCGAGATCCGAGTAGCCGGCTGCGACCATTTTAGTGACGCGCGTTACCAAAGGACGAACCCCCATGACCCTTCGTTTGGAAGCGTGGAATGCACAGTTACACTGCGGTAAGTACTTGCCCCGCAACATGCTCAGATGGACTTCTCAATGGCGGCAGATGCTCCGCCGCAAAAACCGGTTGCGCTGCAGCAACAAAACATTTTATTGCTTATATCGTAATTGAATCGCGCCTGCTGCGGTACGGTTTCGCATCTGAGCAATTGGATTCGCGCGCCGCCAGGTGGCTTCAGTAGTCTTGGTGCCGCGCCCAGCAGGAAGTTATGGCAAAGAACACCATTGAGAAGAGCTATGACCACGCGGTCGCATGGCTGCGCGAGCACGGTTTCGATGTCCTGGAAGCTCCGGGCACGCAAAACCGCGTCTTTCTCAAAAAGCTGAACGTCTCCGCCGCCATCGAGAAGACTCAGGAGGGCGGCGTGAAGATCTTCGCGCGCCCGGGTTACCTGATTGGCGGAGAGATCGCCAAGCTCATAGACCGTGGCTACCAGAAATTCCTGCGCACCAGCAAGACGGAAGTGCCGGCCACCGCCGATCACCTCTCCGCCATTCACGAGTTCACCGAAGAACTCAAGGAAGCCATCGGCGCGCCAAGCCTATACAACGAGTCGCTGGGCACAGTTACAGATAACCACGTCTATGACCGGGTTGAGGAACGCGACAAACCTGTCGCCCAGAGGCCCAAGCGTCCTTGGGAATTGAAGCCGCAGCCGGCGACGAGCAAGCGGCAAGCGTGAAGACGTTTCGGGCGCGGATTCACGCGGATGAACGCGGATGTCAAACAAGCCACGGATTGACACGGATTGTTCCGGATCGTGCGCCTGCCCCGTTGTTGTCTCTGTAAACCGTGGCTGGGCTTTCTGCCTCGGATGCAAAAACCCGCGTTCTGTAGGCGTAGAATCCGCGGCCAGAGTTTACCTTCTTGCCCGCTGCAACTCGCGGTAGGCTTCGCTGCGCGAGACCCCCATTTCTTTCGCTACCACTTTGAGCGCCGCTTTTTCGTCGAGCCGGCGCTCATCCATCACCCGTTCGAGGCGCTCGCGGATTGCAGCTCCGGCCCCGGCCGGCTTGTGCTCGCCGGCCTCCTTGGCACGGGCGATGAGCAGGGTGATCTCGCCTTTGACCTCACCCCGTTGGCGCAACTGCTCCAGGATTTCGTCGGCGCGCCCGCGCAGAAATTCCTCGTGCACCTTGGTGACCTCGCGCGCGATCACTACGTGCCGCGAGCCGCCCATTATGGCCACGATTTCTTGCAGGGTGTCGAGAATCCGATGCGGCGCTTCATAGTAGATGACGGTGCGGGTCGCGTCGCGAACCTTTGCCAGTTCGTCGCGCCGCTCGGCGCTTTTGGCGGGGAGAAAACCGCTGAACTTGAAGGAATCCGTAGGCAGGCCGCTGGCCACCAGCGCGGCCACGAACGCAGACGCGCCAGGAACCGGGACGACAGGCACATGATGGCGGATGGCAAGGCTGATCAGCCGGTATCCGGGATCGGAAATCGAAGGCATACCGGCGTCGGAAACCAGCGCCAGTCGGCCGCCCTGCTCCAGGTTGACGATCAGTTCGGCTGCGCGCGTCATCTCGTTGTGCTCGTGATAGCTGATCGTCCGCGTGAGGATTCCGTAATGATCCAGCAGTTTTCGCGTCTGCCGCGTGTCCTCGCAGGCAATCAGGTCTACCTCTTTCAAGACCCGCAGCGCCCGTAACGTAATGTCTTCTAAATTGCCAATGGGGGTGGCAACCACGTATAGGCAAGGGCCGTGCTCCTTTACAGGACCACGCCCCGGCTGGCCGTCCATTTTCATCGCAGCTTCAGGATATGACGAGCCCCGCGCGTCCATGATCTTGCTCCCATTGATGCACTTCAATCAGCCATGCCTTCTAGTTGCAACAATTCCCCAAGTGAATGATACGCCACGTTACGGCTCACGCCTGCACATCGCGGAATTGCGGTTCTCCCAACGTACCTCACGGCCCCCCTGCCCAGACCACTCGCAGCTGAGGGCCGAGAAGACAGACGCGGCAATCAGGAGGCCGGGCAGAAGAGTTTTGGTCATAGCGGCATCTCCGGGAAGATCAGTTCGTAATAAGGCGAGGCAGTATAGGACCGGTCGCAAAAGGGCGTCAAACTCGCGTCGTTGCAAGCCAACTCGGGCACCGAACCTTAGCGGTTACTTTCGCTCGCTGCCACGGCATGGCAGATTTACCTGCGGCGGGAGGCCATTTCCAACTCTCGTTCCGTCCCTCGCGCGTTAGCGAGTCCGTTCCCGGAAATCCACGAAGGCAAGTGCATGCAGAGACGTTTGATTTGGGTTGACAGCGACGACTTCACCGGTTGGTGTTGCTCCGTCTGCGAATGGGGCATGATGGCGCCGCACCTCGACAGCACGGTCGCCGCGCTGGCGTTCAATCGAGTTGCCCAGGAGAGCTTCGACGAGCACGACTGCCCCAATACAGGGCTGGATTGATATTGGCGTTTGCGCGGCCATTCGACGGTTCACGCCTTCAGGCCAGACTCTCATGGCAAATTCTCGTCAGTAGTGGAACCTGTACTTTACCTGTACGAGTACTTCGCGCGGATGGTCGTAGTGTGTGCCGCCGAAGGTGTTGCTGTTGTCTATCCGGTAGCGGTTGTTGGCCAGGTTGAGAGCGCTAACCTGTACTGACCAGCGCTCCCCGAAGCTTTTGCCCACGGACAGATCGAATGTGGTGTGCGATGGAAGGTGGTCGGGACCATCGCCATTGAGGAAGCCTGAACCGAACAAGAGATCGCCGGCGGTCCAAGTGTGCCAGGGCAAGTTGACCGTGAAGCCGGCGCTGAGGGCATCGCGCTGATCGTGATCCAGGAAACAATATTGAGCAGGTGGAACAAGACACGAGGTAGCACTGATCAGCCCACCAGTTATTTTGCCCTTCCACTGGGCAAACTGATGGGAATAGGCCATGTGGAGTTGCGCGCGGCCGCCCAGCCGCGGGCTGCGAAGCGTCAGTTCCGTTCCCTTGATGCGTGCCCGCTCGAGAGTGAGCGGGAAGAAGATGTTGGAGTTGCCGAGCACATCGTGATCAAAGAAGTTTTTGGCACCGGTGCGAAAGTCGTCAGCTGCCAGCGCCCAGCCGCGGAGGGGAATGCTGATGCCGAGGTCGTACTGCTCGTCGCGTTCGCCGCGCAGCGGAAGAAAACTCGGACACTCACCGGGTGCCCGCGCACACTGCTGGGCTGCCAGATTGAGCAGCGGTCCGGAGACGGTCAGCAAAGGCGGCGGCTGGTAGTAGCGGCCATAGAATCCGCGCAGCACCCATCCTAATCGCGGCATCCGGATGGTGGCACCGAGCCGCGGATCGGTAACGTTCTCCGTGACCTGGCCGGAAAAGCGGGTGAGGCGCGCGCCTGCATTGAGCGTGAGCCAGGAGTTGAGCTTGAACTGATCTTCCAGGAACAGCACCGCGAGGCTTCCCCAGGGTGGCTGGTTCAGTAGGACCTGGGTATCCGAAGTGCGCAAATCGAAGGACTGATTGTCGTGTTGCGCAAATGCTTCGAGTCCCAGCCGGGCGTTGTGTTTCCGGCGCACGATAGCGAGTGAGGCCACGCCGCCGGCGTAATTCGACTCTCGATCGTCTTCGGGAACGGTCGTGCCTTGCGGGATGACAGATGCATTCAGGTTCCCGATGTAATGCGCGCGATTGAGATGATAGAAGGAGGACAGCGTGAACGTCAGGCCGCCCGCTGCAGTGTGCAGCCAGGAAAAATTCACGAAATCATCGCGTTCGTCCTCAACGTCACCGACACCTTCGTGTTGCAGATTGAAATCGTTGGGGACCTGGTAGTGATCGCCGCGAGCGGAGGCCACTAGCCGCAGTTGGTCTGAGGCCGTGCGATTAAAGATGAGCGAGGCAAAGCTGCTCAATCCTGCCGCCTGGTCGTGCAACGCCTGTGCAACGGGGGTCTGCAGGCCAAGATCGGTGCGGTTTCCGCTCAGGCTGGCGTAGTACGCGAAGCGCTGCGTGTGGCTGCCAAAGCTGATCTGATCATCTGTCTGGTGGAAGCTGCCATAGCTCAGGACCAGCTCGCCCTGATGATTGCGCTCGAATCCGGAGCGCGTCACCACGTTAAAAGCGCCATAGGTGCGGTCGCCGTATTCGGCTGAGAATCCGCCGCGCTGCACTTCCAGAGTGGCGATGTCCTTCGGGTCAAATTGCGGGCCGACGTTGCTGGCGATGTTGGTA
>DASQXC010000418.1:0-9168 GCA_035639935.1 Terriglobales bacterium | reverse complement strand
GTGCAGTACGCCAAACGCGTCGTCGGGCGCAAGGTAATGGGCGGCCAGTCCACACACTTGCCGATGCGTGTCAATGCCGGAGGGGTGATGCCGATTATCTTCGCATCCTCCATCCTGACCTTCCCGCAGACGGCGCTGTTCGCCTTCCGCGATAATCGCTTCTTCGGGCCGCTACTCAGGGCCTTGGGCTGGGGCGAGCCGCTCTACACGTTCCTCTATGCCGTGGGGATCATCTTCTTCGCCTATTTTTACGTGTCCATCATTTTCAATCCCAGTGAAGTGGCGGACAATATGCGCAAGTACGGCGGGTTCATTCCCGGGATTCGTCCCGGCAAGCGTACGGCGGACCATATCAACGATATCCTGACCCGCATCACTCTGGTAGGCGCGTTGTACCTGATCCTGATCTCGTTCATACCCGAGTGGATGATCGCCGGTATCCACCTGAACCACTTGCCCGGCGCGTTGGGAACATTTTTCGAGCGACTACCAGCGTGGATCACTAACGGGCTGGGTGTGACCTTCTACTTTGGAGGTACGTCGTTACTGATCGTGGTTGGCGTTGCCATGGATACCGTGCAGCAGGTGGAGGCGCAGCTCATCATGCGCCACTACGACGGATTTACTCCCAGAAGTGGACGAATTCGGGGAAGGAGAGCTTGGTAGGGACCTGCAGAAACGCAGCAGCCTGCGTCTCTGCAAACCTGAGTCTAATGAATGCCAGAACCGACATGGCCGCCAACGCGAAAGCCGATGTGAAAGCCAACGTCGGCCCGGTGATCCTGCTGGGAGCCCCGGGAGCGGGCAAGGGCACACAGGCTAAGGTGATCATGCAACGCTACGGGATTCCGCAGATTTCCACCGGCGATATCTTGCGTGACAACGTGGCACGGAGTACCGCATTGGGTACCCAGGCGAAGGCGTTCATGGAGAAAGGGGAGCTGGTTCCAGACCACTTGGTGTGCGATATGGTCGCGGACCGGCTGCGCCAGGCCGATTGCGTCCAAGGTTTCATCCTGGACGGGTTTCCGCGTACCGTCGCCCAGGCCGAATGGCTGGATGCACTGCTCAAAGATGAGTTCTTTGAAGAACGATGCGCCGTGCCGCCCGTTGTGCTGAATTTCCGGGTCGGGTACAATGAATTGTTGCGCCGCCTCACTGGGCGCCGTGCTTGTCCCACCTGCGGAAGGATCTACAACGTTTACTCTCAGCCTCCCCGCGTCGCCGATACCTGCGATGAGGATGGGTCGAAGCTGGTGACGCGCAAGGACGATTCCGAGGAAGTTATTGCCGAACGCCTGAAGGCATATGAGCGCCAGACGCTCCCCTTGATTGAGTATTACCTTCGTCAGGGGCGGCTGTGGGAGATCAATGGTGAGCGAGCGCCGGAAATAGTTACGGCGGAGGCCTTTCAGGCGATTGGAAATGGCGATTGTTTGTAAATCTGCCGCCGAACTGGAGAAGATGCGGCGCAGTGGCCATGTGGTGCGCCAGGTGCTGGACACGGTCAAAAACATGGTAAAGCCGGGCATCACCACTATGGCCCTGGAGCGGGCGGCAGCCCAAAAAATCGAAGAATTAGGTGCGAAGCCAGCCTTCAAGGGATACTACGATTATCCTTGCGTGCTATGCACGTCGGTGAACCAGGAGATTGTGCATGGCATCCCGTCGGAGCGGCGGCTGCTCAGGGAAGGCGATATCGTCTCCATTGATTGCGGCGTGGTGCTGGACGGCTACTATGGTGATGCGGCCGTCACGGTGGCGGTGGGCGAGAACGTACCGGCGGAGGTGCGCAGCCTGCTGAAGGTCACCGAAGAGTCGCTGTACAAGGGAATCGAGAAGATGCGCATCGGCAATGCCGTAGGCGATGTCGGCGCTGCCGTGCAGGAGTGGGTCGAAGCGCATGGCTTCAGCGTGGTGCGGGAATTTGTCGGCCATGGTATCGGAACCAGGCTGCACGAGGAACCGCAGGTGCCGAACTTCGGGTTGCGCGGACAGGGGGCGCGCTTACGCGAAGGCATGGTGCTGGCCATCGAGCCCATGGTCAACATGGGTAAGTCCGGCACGCGCGTGCTCGACGATAACTGGACAGCGGTTACAGAGGATGGCAGCTACAGTGCTCATTTCGAGCATTGCGTCGCCGTTACAAAGAATGGGCCGCTCATCCTGACGGAATAATCGCCAGTTACCAGTCACACTCGACTGCGGGAGCGATTGGCTTGTCACTGGCTACTGGCGACTGACTGCTGGCTACTGGAGTTGGATGACTAAGGAAGATGCGATTGAGGTCATGGCCACGGTGATCGAGCCGTTGCCTAATGCCATGTTCCGGGTGGAACTGGAGAACAACAAACATCAGGTGCTCGCGCATGTCTCGGGAAGAATGCGCAAGAATTTTATTCGCATCCTGCCGGGAGACAAGGTCGCAGTCGAGCTTTCGCCGTACGACCTGACGCGGGGGCGCATAGTTTATCGTTACAAGTAGCTGGTTGGCGTAGTAATTGGCGTTTGGCGATTAGCACTTAGCCAGCCGAAGCCAGGTGCTAACTGCCAATTGCTGATTGCCGGTCTTATGAAAGTACGCGCATCAGTCAAGAAGATCTGCGACAAGTGCAAGGTCATTCGACGCCGCGGTGTGGTTCGGGTGATCTGCGAGAACTCGAAGCACAAGCAGAGACAAGGGTAATGCTGCCGTGTCGGCGGCAGGCCCCATGCGGGCGGGACGCCCGCACGACAGCCGGCAAAACCGGGGTTCCCGGAACGCCTTTTTTTGGCGTTCCGGGGTGGAAGATGCCGGCCCTATATCGAAGCAGAGGTTATCATGGCACGCATTGCCGGCGTAGATCTGCCGCGCCAGAAGCACATCGACATTGCATTGACGTACATCTACGGCATCGGGCAGCCACGCGCCCGCCGCATTGTGGCGCAGGCCAGCGTCGAGCCGACGAAGAAGGTGCAGGACCTCAATGACGATGAGGTGAGTCGCATCCGCCAGGTCATCGAGAGTGAGGGCGGCATCGAAGGCGACCTGCGCAAAGACACAGCCATGCACATAAAGCGGCTGATCGAGATTGGGTCGTACCGCGGACACCGTCACCGCCGCGGTCTGCCAGTTCGGGGCCAGCGTACTCATACTAATGCACGCACGCGCAAGGGCCCGCGCCGGGGCACGGTGGCGCAGAAGAAGAAGTCAACCGCGAAGACCTAACCCACTCGCTTTTGGCTCTTGGCTTACAGCTTTTGGCCAAAACCCAAGAGCTAAGAGCCAGAGTTATTATGAAAATGGCAACGATTGGACACTAAGACATGGCAAAGACACCAGCAGCCGGAGCCGGCGGCACCGAAGCGTCAGCGAAGAAAGGCAAACGCAAGCAGTTCAAACGTAAGGAACGCAAGAATGTTCCTTACGGGATTGCCCACATCCAGGCGTCGTTTAACAACACCATCGTGACCATAAGCGACACCGAGGGACGCGTACTTTCGTGGAAGAGCTCGGGATCGCTGGGCTTTCGCGGAAGCCGCAAAGGAACGCCCTTTGCCGCGCAGCAGGCAGGGATGAACGCCGCCAATATGGCGCGCGAACACGGGGTGCGGGCAGTCGAAGTCCGCGTCAGCGGCCCGGGGTCCGGGCGTGAGTCAGCCATTCGCGCCCTCGCCGCCGCGGGCATCGAGGTGAAGGCAATACGCGACCTCACGCCCATCCCGCACAACGGGTGTCGGCCGCCGAAAAGACGGAGAGTGTAGGATCTTGCCATCGGGAGATCGGGTCATCGGGCGATCTGAAACAAGCGCGATGACCCGATCAACCGATGGATGGATAACAGTAGATCGGGAAGAAGGGCTGCCAATGCCTGTAAACCGATCGGCCTAGAGCTTTTGGAGGATAAAGAATTGGCACGTTATACGGGAGCAGTATGCCGCCTGTGCCGCCGTGAAGGCATGAAGTTATTCCTCAAGGGGACGAAGTGCTTTTCTGAAAAGTGCCCGGTGGAAAAGCGCAACTTCGCGCCTGGGCAGCACGGCAAAGATCGCAAGGCCAAGGTCGTCGGCTACGGCCTGCAATTGCGCGAGAAGCAGAAGACTAAGCGGATCTATTTCACTCTGGAGCAGCAGTTCCGTAACTATTTCGAGCGCGCCGCGCGCAAGCCGGGCGTCACCGGTCAACTCCTGCTGCAGCAGCTTGAGCGCCGGCTGGACAACGTGGTTTACAGGCTTGGGCTTGCGACCTCGCGGCGCCAGGCACGGCAACTGGTGCGCCATGGGCACATCCAGGTTGACGGCAGAAAGGTGAACATTCCCTCTTACCAGGTGAGCCCGGGCGAGGAGGTGGCACTTCGGGAGCACAGCCGCAAACTCCCCATAATGGAAGGCATCCGCGAGCAGACAAGCCATTTGAGCGTTGCGCCTTGGCTGGAAGTTGATCGCGAAAACTTTAAGGGGCGAGTAACGGCTTTGCCCAAGCGCGAAGACATCAACCTGCCGATTAATGAGCAGTTAATTGTTGAACTGTATAGCAAGTAGGGAACTGCGGTGAATGACGATGGGGGTCAGTTCGTTGATGAAAAGTATGCTCCTCCCGCACTCAGGTCTTATTAACTGACAACTGGCAACTGCCTGCTTACAACTGATTTTCACCGGCCCAGCTTTTCGAGCCCGAGCAGCCTTGGCGCGGAACCCGTCCATGGGCCAACGGGTGCGACCCTCGAGCCACAGGGCCGAAAGGAGAAACAACGCAAATGCTTTGGAAAGGATTTCAGAAACCCAAGCGGCTGGCCGCTGAGACGGAAACGCTGACCGATCGGTTCGGGCGCTTTCATGCGCAGCCCTTTGAGCGGGGCTTCGGCACCACCATCGGCAATGCGCTCAGGCGTGTCCTGCTGTCTTCGATCGAAGGCGCGGCGATTACCGCGGTCAAGCTCGAGGGCGTCCTGCACGAGTTCCAGTCCATCCCCGGCGTGGTGGAGGACGCCACCGATATTATCCTCAACCTGAAACAGATCCCGTTCAAGCTGGACAGTGATGGTCCCAAGGCCATCTATTTGCGCGCCGACCAGGCGGGTGTGATCACTTCCGGGATGATCGAAGCCGATAGTGATGTCGAGATCCTCGACAAGGACGTTTACATCGCCACCGTCAGCGAAGGGGGCAAGCTCGATATGGAAATGCGCCTCAAGCGCGGGCGCGGCTACGTCTCCGCGGACAAGAACTTCGAGGATGACCTGGGCCTCGGCTTCATCCCTATTGATTCGGTGCACTCGCCGGTGCGCAAATGCAACTACGTAGTGGAAGCAGCGCGTCTTGGCCAGATCACCGACTACGATAAGCTGACGCTGGAAGTGTGGACCAACGGTTCCGTCCGCCCGGCGGACGCAATCGGCCTGGCGGCGAAGTTGCTCAAGGACCACATGAACATCTTCATCAACTTTGAAGAGGAGATCGAATCGGAAATCACCGAAGAACGCAAGCCGGAGATCCGCAACGAGAATCTGAATCGGTCGGTCGAGGAGCTGGAACTTTCCGTACGCAGCTACAACTGTCTGAAGAATGCCAATATCCAGACCATCGGGGAGCTCGTTCAGAAAACTGAGGCGGAGATGCTGAAAACCAAGAATTTCGGGCGCAAATCGCTGAACGAAATCAAGGAGATCCTTGCCTCGATGGGGCTGAGCCTGGGGATGAAGATCGACGAGCATGGCAATGCCGTGCCCGCCCCCCAGCCGCAGGCAACGGCTTCCAGCCTGGGTTATCCGGTTTTCCGAGAAGGGCAGTACTGACGGGAAAATTATATGCGTCACCTAAAAGCAGGATGGAAACTCGGACGGAACACTGCACATCGTCGCGCGCTGCTGCGCAATCTGGTGACCTCGCTCATTCTCGAGGAACGCATCGAGACCACGGTGGCCAAGGCCAAAGCGATGCGGCCGCAGGTGGAGAAGATGATCACCTTGGGCAAGCGCGGGGACCTGTGGGCGCGCCGTCAGGCGGGAGCCTTCCTGGTGACGCAGGATGCCGTACGCAAGTTGTGGCAGATCGCGCCTCGTTTCGGTGATCGCGAAGGCGGCTACGTGAGGATTGTCCGCTCGGTTTTCCAGCGCGGCGATGGCGCCGAGAAGGCGTTCATCGAATTGGTAGGCAGCGAGAAGGTGATACAGGAGAAGCGCGAGAAGCGCGCCGAAGCCCGCGCCAAGAAGGCCGAAGCCAAGCGCAAGGCCATGCAAGAAGAAGCCAAACAGGCTGAAGCCGAAGGGGGTGTGGAACCGGCCGGAGGCGGAGAGACAAAAGAATGAGCACATTCAGGACACAAGCGTACGTTGTTCGGCGGAAGAGAGGGGCTTATGCAGGGGTGGAGCTCCAGGTTCGTTGTTAGTTGGCTGAGGCACGGCACGGCTCGGCTGGAAGCCGTGCCCTAAATACAAAGCATTCTCGAAAGTCTTTCTAGAAAGTTCTCCCCTCTCCACAGCACTCAGCCTGTTGCAACCCAGCGACGTACCAAGCTACGTCACTGGAGCTCCCATTTCCCTCCGGCGTAGAGCGTACCAGATCACGAACTGGGCAAAGAACGCTCCGCTGAAATCCAGCAAAACGTCACGGGCGCTGCTGGTGCGCGATGGCACGAAGCTCTGATGCAGCTCATCGAGGACAGCAACCGAGAGGCTGATCACCAATCCGATAAGCGCCCAGCGAACTCGCCACGTGCTGTTTAGGTGGACGCGGAGCGCACGGAACCAGAGCGCACTGAGGACTGCGTATTCTGTAAAATGAGCCGACTTGCGGACCAGGAAATGGACCAGACCGAAGGTGAGCGTGTTCACTTGCCCGAATAGCCAGATGAGCAATGCTCGCAGAACGTCGCCAGTATGTTGCGCCGAGAGAGAATCGCTGGAAGCGAGCAGTACCACTGCCATCCAGGCCACGGGCGGCATCCAGTACCAGAGCACGCCCCCCAGTGATGCGCGCCGGGCGGGCTTGCTTCTTTCGCATTGGACGCTGGTTTCAGGCATCCGCTTACTCGATGCGGTAATTTGGGGCTTCGCGGGTGATGATCACGTCGTGTACGTGGCTTTCGCGCAGCCCGGCGCCGCTTATACGTACAAAGCGTGACTTCTGCTGTAGCTCGGGAATAGATCCAGCTCCGCAGTATCCCATACCCGAGCGTAACCCGCCGACGAGTTGGTACACCACGACGGCCAGTGTCCCTTTGTATGGCACGCGTCCTTCGATGCCCTCGGGGACCAGCTTGGCAAGCCTGTTGCCGTCGTTTTCATCGAGTAGTGCGGTCGATGCGTCGCTGGCCTCGACGGTTTGGGAATACCGGTCGCTGGAGCCGACCCCCATAGCGGACAGCGATCCCATCCCGCGATACGATTTAAAGGAACGTCCCTGATAGAGAATGGTCTCGCCCGGGCTCTCCTCGGTTCCGGCGAACAACGAGCCAATCATGACCACGCTGGCCCCGGCAGCCAGCGCCTTTGTAATGTCCCCCGAATACTTGATGCCTCCGTCGGCGATAACCGGCACGCCGGCGTCTTTGCAGGCGCGGTAGGCCTCAGCTATAGCAGTGATCTGCGGCACCCCTGCGCCGCTGACGACGCGGGTCGTGCAAATCGAGCCGGGGCCTATGCCGACCTTCACCGCGTCAGCGCCGCTGCGCACCAGTTCGCACCCGCCATCGAACGTGCCGACATTTCCGGCGAGCACTTCCAGGTCCGGGAAGCGGCGCTTTACACACTGCAGGGCTTCGATCACCCGAGTGGTGTGTCCGTGGGCGCTGTCGATGGCCAGTACATCCACCTTGGCCCTGACCAGTTCCTGGGCGCGCTCGAGGTAATCGCCGGTGGCGCCAATGGCCGCGCCAACGCGCAGGCGTCCGTGGGCGTCCTTAGCGGCGCTGGGATACTTGAGCTTCTTCTGGATGTCTTTGACGGTGATCAGCCCCTTGAGCTCATACTTCTCATTCACCACCAGCAGCTTCTCCACGCGGTGCTGATGCAGGATCCTCTCTGCCTCTTGGAGCGTAGTGCCGACTGGGACGGTGATGAGATTGTCCTTAGTCATCACGTCCCGGATCGGCCGATCGATGCGCGTCTCAAAACGGAGGTCTCGGTTAGTAAGAATTCCGACCAGCTTCTTGCCCTTGGTAATGGGTACGCCGGAGATCTTGTAGCGGCGCATGACCTCGAGGGCATCGGCGATCTTGGCGTCGGGCGACATGGTCACTGGATCCACGATCATGCCGCTTTCCGAACGCTTTACCTTGTCCACCTCACCGGCCTGCGCCTCAATGGACAGATTGCGGTGGATGATTCCCATCCCACCCTGCTGCGCCAGCGCAATCGCCAGACGCGACTCGGTGACAGTATCCATGGCCGCACTAAGGACGGGGACATTCAGGTTGATATTGCGGGTGAGCCGTGTTTGCGTGCTCACGCTGGCGGGCACAACATCGGAACGCGCCGGCAGCAGTAAGACGTCGTCGAAGGTAAGAGCTTCGGGAACAGGGAAATGAATCATGTTATCTCGTACTAACCTGCTATTTTACAGTAGGCTCTGAGCAGGCGCAGATTGATGATGAGGCTTCCTCAAGCGCACTCTTACCTTGTGGTTCGGACAGTTTGATAGTGCCAATTGCTAGCGGTGGTTACGCTGGGCGGTTCCGCTGGGCAGGTGATCGCTGCGGAGAGGTAGACAGCCCAGTGACCACGCACTTAATCGGCACCACGATACGGCGTGTTTGTCTTTTCGGGGCGGGGAGCGTATCATAACTGGTGAAGCTGTTGTGGCGAAGCACATCAGTGGGCGCGAGCCCACTTTATTTTTGGGTAAGAGGTCGGCGGTACGCCCGCGCTAGGAATGGCCATCGACTTGGAGAACCTCCGCGAGCTTGCGCAGCGCGTGACGGCCTCGGGCGGGTTCGAATTAGTAGATGTGGAATTCCGCGGTTCGGGCGGCAAAGCGCGCATGCTACGCGTGTTTATTGATAAAGCGGGCGGCGTGACGCACGCTGATTGTGAGGCGGTCAGCCGTGAGTTGGGAACGATCCTGGATGTCGAAGACGCGGTGCCGGGAGGCTCGTACACGTTGGAAGTTTCATCTCCGGGACTTGACCGCAAGCTGAATAGGCCAGAAGACTTCGCGCGCTTCGTTGGCCGGCGGGTGAAGCTCACGACG
>DASQXC010000417.1:0-4643 GCA_035639935.1 Terriglobales bacterium | reverse complement strand
GTCTGCACATGACTCCCGACATGATACGAGAACGGCTCCGGAAGTTCGCCTATGCTCCCCAATTTCAACCCCTCGTGCTCAAGGACGACATCACGCCTGACGAACTCGCCTTCGTGGAATCGCACAAGCTCGAGCTGCCGGAGCTGGAAACCATCATGGTGCATCGCCGGTTGTATCCCAAGAACGGGTTTATGGCACACCTGATCGGGTATGTCGGCGAGGTCAGCGAGGAGGAACTCAATCGACCCCAGTACGAACTCTACGAGCCCGGGGACGTCGTCGGCAAATCGGGTGTCGAGCAGTATTACAACGATATGTTGATGGGCAAGGACGGCTCACGGCGTGCGCTGGTTAACAGTCGCGGCAAGGAGGTAGGGCGGCTGAGCGAAACTCCGGCGGTGCCCGGCACACCCTTGAAACTGACCATTGACCTCGATCTGCAGATCGCCGCAGAAGAAGCCATTGATTCCAGCGGCCGGAATGGCGCCATTGTCGCCGTGGACCCGCGCAATGGCGAAGTGCTGGCCATGGTCAGCCGGCCCACCTTTGATCCCAATGATTTTGCGGTTCGCATCAAGCACAACGAGTGGAACAAGCTGGTCACAGACGAGAACCATCCTCTGCTGAACAAGGCGATTCAGGCGCAGCTCGCGCCGGGCTCGGTGTTCAAGATCATTATGGCGACGGCAGGCCTGCAGGAAGGCATCGCGCAGAACATGAACGTGGTCTGTGGCGGAGGCAAGGTTTTCTACGGACGCTTCTTCAAGTGCTGGATCACTTCCCAGCATGCCACCCACGGTGTGGTGGGCATCAGCAAGGCCATTTACCAGTCGTGTGATTCGTTCTTCTACACCTTGGCCGACAAGCTGGGGATCCAGCGCATTGCCAAGTACGCGATGGCTCTCGGCCTGGGACAAAAAACCCGCATTGACCTTCCTAACGAAGTCAGCGGAGTTATGCCTTCGGAAGAATGGAAGATCAAGAACTTCAAAGAAAAATGGTACGCTGGCGAGACGATCTCCGTAGGAATCGGCCAGGGGGCAGTAGCGGCCACACCCATCCAGTTGGCGCGTGCGATCGGGGGCATTGCCTCGGACGGGGTGCTGCGCAAGCCGCACGTGGCCTTCCCGGATGAACTGCCTCCTGCGCTTCGGCAGGTGCAAGCGCAATATCCCGCTGAAGTCAAAGTCCCGATTGACGAAGCGAATTGGGAAACCATCACGGACGCCATGGCCAATGTGGTGAATCCTGTCGGAACCGCGCCCAGCGCCCATCTTGAGGGTATCGACTTCGCGGGCAAGACCGGCAGCTCGCAGACCATCAGCAACGTAGGCAAAGCGAAACTTGCGGGGAACAAAGCCAGGTTCAAGGACAACGGCTGGTTCGTGGGTGTGACCCCGCGCCGCAACCCCGAGATTGTAGTGGCGGTGCTGCTGGAGGAAGGTGAGCACGGCTACCTTGCCGCGCGCGTGTGCTCGCAGGTCATCAAGGCCTACGTCGAGAAGCAGCGTAAGCGCGGCCTAAAGATGGCCGGAACTCCCGGCGCGGACGTGGCCGCAGTGTGGAATCGCGCGGCGGAAGGCGATCCTGACGCTATGCAGGCGGGTCGTTTCCGCCTTGAAATAGCGCCGCCGTCTCGGCTGCCCGAAGCGCGGGCGGGACGGGCGCGTGATAGCCGGCGAGACTGGGGTCCCCAGAATGCTTGGTTTTGGCGTTCTGGGGTGCGGAATGCCGGGGGGACCGGAGTCGGGCAATGACGCGCTACTTTTCCTTGCGTGATTTCGACTGGCTTCTGCTCAGTTTTGTGCTGCTGATCTGTGGGCTGGGAGTGATGGAGATCTACAGCGCCACCTTGCACACCAAATTCGTCGGCGTCCACACGAAACAGGTTTATTGGATCATGGCGGGCATGGTGCTGATGTTCCTGATGAGCCTCGTGGACTATCACGCCCTGCTGGATAAGATCCACTGGTTCTACATCGCCTCGCTGGTCTCGTTGATGGCCGTACTGGTGATCGGCAAGAAGTACCTGGGGGCACGGCGCTGGATCCAGATGCCCGGCGGGCAGCACTTCCAGCCTTCCGAGTGGGTGAAGCTGGTCCTCATCCTGGCCCTGGCCAGGTACTTCAGCGAGTTACACCAGAAGGAAGCGCCGCTGCGGGATCTAGTCAAAGCCGGACTGCTGGCGGGAGTGCCCATGCTGCTCGTCCTCAAACAGCCTGACTTGGGGACGGCCCTGACCTATGTCCCCGTGCTGGTTATGGCGTTGTTTCTGGGTGGCGTTCGACTGAAGCACGCCACCGCTATCATCCTGCTGGGAGCGCTAGTCTTCCCCGTGGTTTGGCATTACGGCCTCAAGCCTTACCAGAAGCAGCGACTGGTCAGCTTCCGCGAACCGGAGGCCGATCCACAGGGTTCGGGGTACCAAGTCCAGCAATCTCTGATCGCCGTCGGCTCCGGGGGATTATGGGGCAAAGGCACCACCAAGGGCACGCAAACACAGGGGATGTTCCTGCCGGTACCGCAGACCGATTTCATCTTCGCCGCTTGGTGTGAAGAACACGGATTTGTGGGCGCGGTGGCAGTCCTACTGCTATACTTTTTATTGCTGATGCGTTTGATCCACAATGCGCAAACGGCACCTGACCGTGCCGGCGCGTTCGTGGTCATGGGTGTGGTAGCAGTATTGTTCTTCCACATTCTGGTCAACGTTGGCATGGTGGTCGGCTACATGCCGGTCACCGGAATCCCCTTGCCGCTCATGAGTTATGGCGGCTCGTCACTATTGTTTATGTTCCTGGCGCTGGGCATTGTGATGAACATACGCATGCGCCGCTTTGTGAACTGACGGTCAGCGGACCGCGGGCGAGAAGCCGCGGTGATTCAAGATTTTCGTATTGCCCCACGAGAAGAGGGCAAACCGGCCGGATAGACGAGGGGCCGGACAGGATTGAAGCAACAGTAGCGCCGCAGGGCGGTAACGGCCCCGCCGAAGCTGAAATTGGGTGCCCCACTCTTGGCCGGTTTTGCCAAGGGTGGGAAGACTCGCGACCTTTGGCAGGGAGGCCACAAGTCCTGCGATGACGCATAGGTGAGAAGATTCCGAGCGTTATCCTGAGAATCCTACCCAAGCGCCGCCGGTCCTACCTGGACGATCCAGGGGCCCGGGCTTTCCTGCTTCGTCCCAGACTCAGCGCGACGTACAACTCCGTCTTCGCGGCGAATCTGTGTCCCACCCCCGTGTTTCCCTGCTGGTAGCGCCGTTCGCAGCCAAAGTGCCCCCGCGAACGACAGTGGAGACAGTATGTCAAAAGAGTTGTACGTTTCATCCACGCCACATGAAACCAAAGTGGCAGTTGTCGAAGATGATGAGCTAACCGAAATCTATTTCGAACGCGAGAATGAGTACACCCTCGCGGGATCCATTTACAAAGGGCGGGTCACTCGCGTGCTGCCGGGCATGCAGTCGGCATTCGTGGACGTCGGCCTGGAGCGCGATGCATTTCTTTACGTCACCGATTTCCTCGAGGAGCAGGAAGACCAGGAAGAGTTCGAGCAGGTGATTGCGCGCGCCCACGAAGATGCCATCCAGCACCCCAGCGCGCCAAATGCAGGCGGGCTGGGGGCCCCGCTCCGGAATGGGGGGCAGCCGTCGGCGGAAGCGCCACCGTCTCCATCGGCCGAACCGATGCAGACTGTCGCGGAACAGCCGGAGATGGCGCGGCCTGCCACTTCCGAGCCGGCGCATGGGCCCGAGCGCGACCACAACGGCGAGGCTGGGGGCCGCTGGCGTGGACGTCGCCGGCGCCGGGGACGCGGTCGCGGTTTCCCGGAGAGCAAGTTCGCCCGCCAGGAGCCGCGAACACCGGAACCGGCAAATGCTCCGGCACCCACGTATCAGCCCGTCATCCTGCCGGGTGAATCCATCTCTAAGTATCAGCACTTAGCCTCGCAAACGCCGGCTGTCGGGGGCGTGAGCGCCGGAGCCGAGACTGCCACGCTGGCAGCCTCCCAAGAGCCGCGCGGCGTTTCCATCGTGCCTGAAGGTCACGCTGAGCCACGTGCTGCTGCCCAGGGGAATCAGGAGCAAGTGCAGCTTTCGGAAAACGAGGAAGAGGAACGCTTCGACAATATGAATGTAGCCGGCGTGTTCGGCGGCGACGAGGCAGACACGGACGCGGAAGGATCCGCGCCTCGGGTTGCCGACGCCGGTGAACGCGACCAGCAGCATGCTTCATTCGCGCCCGGCTCCGGTGTGATTGAAGAAGAAGAGATCGAAGACGAAGAAGCCGAACTCGCGACACCGGAAGAGGATCTCGAACTTGGGGAATACGAGGAACTGGAAGAAGAGACATTCGACCGTACCGCCTCCGGCATTGCTGACAAGCTAGCGGCTCCGGAACTTACCGAAGCCATAGAGGAAGCCGACACCGACCGCGCTGCCATCGAGGCCGAAGAAGAATTCGACGACGAAGGCGAGGAAGAGCAGGAAAGCGAATCTGTCCAGGAGGATGCAGTCGCGCCCAGCCAAGGGGCAGAAGCCCGCGCCGAGACCCGGGGCGCCCCCGGCACGGCAGGGTTCCAGCAGCGTACCGAGCGGCAGCCGTTTGAGCGTCGTCGCCGCCGGCGTGGCGGCCGCCGCA
>DASQXC010000416.1:0-2964 GCA_035639935.1 Terriglobales bacterium | reverse complement strand
CAGAGAAACCCCGCCTGCCGCAGCTCGATGGCCACGCCCAGCATGGAATAAAACGCCACCAGAAAAGGCATCTGCAGCAGCATGGGGACACATCCGCCCACTGGGTTGGCGCCCTCCTTTTTGTACAGCGCCGAGATTTCCTGCTGCATCTCCTGCCGCCGCGGATCGGCCAGCTTGTATTTCTTGTATTTCTCCTGGATGGCTTTGATCTGTGGGGCGATCTTGGCCATCTTGAGCGATGACTTCATGCTCGACCACTTCAAGGGCAGGACCGCGATGTTGATGATGAGGGTTAAGATGATGATGGCCCATCCCCAGCCGTCGGACAAATTGGCTAACCAGTGGTCATGTGTCCACTTCAGCCACAGGAACAGCGGTTTGGCGATAAACCCAAAGTATTTGCCGAAATCCACCAGGCCTTCGAGGTTGGGAGATACCGACTTGAGAACGTCCAGCGCCTTGGGGCCGACGAAGATATGCTCCTGACTCGGACCATTCACGTCACCCACGGCAGCGCCCAGGACCGTAACCTTGTTGACCTTCGTAGGATCGGGCTTATCGGGGTCTTGGGGGACGTCCAACGACTCTTGAAGCGTGACCATCACCGCGCGATCGGGGTCACTGGGCAGGAATACCGCTGCGAAGTATTGATCCACGGGGCCGGCCCAGTGAAAAGGACCTCGGATGGTATTCCCTCCACTCACCTTCTTTGGGGCTATGCGCTCGACGCTGTTGCCCGACTGGTAATCGATGCGCGCCGCCGCATAGGATGCGGGCACTGTCTGGTCCCCGAATCCTGCAGGCCACGCGAGATAGGCCTGCACCGGGCTGCCATTCACGTAAACTGATGTCTCTGCCTTGACCACATAGGAGTGATCGAAACTGAAGCTCTTGCGAACGACCATGTCACCGTCGGAATACTCGAAATGAAGCGATGCTGGGGCGCGTTGCACACCGGTGGTGCTGGCCACGTACAGCGCGTTATTCAGCTTTTTACGCAGCCCTTCGTCGTAACTCCACAGCGACAGCGGGTAGCCGTATTTCGCGGCCGCCAGCGTGTTGACCAACTCCAGCGGCTTATGTTTGTCGTCCTGGTATTGCTGCAGGATCCAAGACTTCACCTGCGCGCCGCGATTGCTGAAGGTGATCCTGTAAAGCTCGTTCTCCACCACCGTCTCGGTCTCAGAAGTCGCCACCTTGGCGGAGAGGGCAGGGCTGGGTCTCGGCGCCGCAGGTTTGGCCTCCGCTTGTGCGGCGCCCGCCGGCGCGTTCTGTTGAGTGGGGACGGGAGCAGGAGCTTGCTGCTGCTTGGTGTAGCGGCTGATGAAGGGCTGCATCGCCAGCAGGATGAGCATGGTCAATGCAAAGGCAAGCAGCAGCCGCTTCTCGCTGCCAGGCTCGTGCTGAGGATTCTGGAAGTCGCTCAATTTTCGGACTCTTCCGGAGTAGTCGCCAGTGGCCAGTGGCCAGTCACCAGTTCGGGAGAAGCCACCGTCGTAACTGGCGACCGGCGACCGGCAACTGGCGACTCACTGCCGACCGGCGACTGGCGACTGATAACTGGATCAAAGCCTCGTTTAGCGAAAGGATGGCAGCGGGCCAGTCGCCAGGCCCCTTTCAACCCGCCTCTCAATACCCCGTAACGCGCTACAGCTTCCATCGCGTACTCGGAGCAACTGGGAACGTAGCGGCACGCCGGTCCGAAAAGCGGTGAGAGCAGCCACTTATAGGCGCGCAGCAGTGCTAGTGCGATACTGTTCATCCTTAAATAAGCGGGCCGCTCATCTGCGGCCGACAAACCGTTTCAAGCCTGCCCTGAGCGAAGCGACGGGACGCGACTCGACGACCGAATCTTCTCGAAGGCCCGCACGGTTTCTTCCCGCAGCTCGGCAAAATCGGCAGTGAGCGCGGACTTCTTGGGATGGATCACAACATCCAATGCTCCGCCAAGCGCGCCCAAGTTCAGGCGCACAGCTTCACGCATCCGTCGTCTTATGCGATTGCGCTCCACGGCAGTGCCCAGCGCCCGCGGGACGGTGAAGCCCACGCGACCGGTCGGTTGGTGTGGTAAACCCGAATCTTGTCGCAGAAAGAACACCGTCATGTGCTTGAAAAAAAGCTTGCGGCCACTGCGGTAAACATTTTCGAAATCGGCGTGCTTGCGAAGTCTGGTTTTGCGGGTAAGCCGGGCTGAGGCGGCGTCCGCCGGTACGCGATTTGCCTCTGCCGGGGTCCCCACGAAACCTGGTCTTGGCTTGCTGGGGTGGTTGGGGCGCGCCACGGCGAGGGCTCTACTCACGGAAGCCGGGCTTTACCGAGACGCGCTTTCGTCCCTTAGCGCGGCGCCGCGCAAGCACCGCCCGCCCGCCTTTGGTCCTCATGCGAACGCGAAATCCGTGCGTTTTCGAACGCCGGCGGCGGTTCGGTTGAAACGTGCGTTTCGGCATGGATGAGTGCGCTCCCGCTCAAAATGCGTTAGACCAAAAGCAAAGTATAAATGAGCGAACTCCCTGCGGCAAACGCGCTCACACGCAATCATTCGGGGCAAGTACGCATCGGGGCACACTCACATTCGGCCAGCGTGCCCGATGGAGTGGATCATTGGTAGACTATCGCGGCCTGCCAGGGTTCACGGTAATGGTTCCGGTGTTTCCGCCAGTACTGGAGGGAGCGCCGGTTCCCACCCCACCACTCGTTGCTCCGGGACTGGCCGGTGATGTGGTCGTGGCTGGCGACGTGCTCGTACCCGGCGTAGTGGTCGTCGGCAGGCACGGGCCCGCGACTGAACCCATATTCGTGTTTGAACCGGAGATGGTCCCACCGGTTCCAGTTGTGCCAGGGGTGGTGCCGGATGTAGCAGTGCCCGTCGTGCCCGTAGCTGTGCTACCAGTCGTGCCCGGGCCGATACTGCCAGCGCTGCTGACCGTGCAAGGTGTCATCGTGCTTGTCCCGCTCGTGCCGGTT
>DASQXC010000415.1:0-3560 GCA_035639935.1 Terriglobales bacterium | reverse complement strand
CTTTGCGCAGGTTGTAAGCGCTGCTCACACTGTGATTATTACATGAGTGCGTCGGATGTGCTGTGCGCCTTGAGCGTATCGCGTCTGGGTATCTCGTGCCTACGGCACTCGCGGATGTGATTGTCCCTAGTCCCAGCACTGCTGGGCTAACGTATAGCGGGCCTACGGCCCTCCGTTGTGGACGCAAACCAGGAAATGATGACTGCAATCCAAGGCCGAGGTACTTAGAACGCTGTTCCCGCCGCTTGCTTCCTGCTAGTGATGGCCTCCCCGTGCTACCCTTTTCTGCCCGTGGACTCGCGTTTCATCCTCTTTACCCTGCTGATCAAGCTGGGGGTGGCTGCTGCGGTCAGCAGTGTCCTGGTGCGCTCCCGTTACTTCAAGGAGCTACTGTTCCAGGAAGAGCGCACGCTGCGCCAGACGATCCACTTGATGCTGTTCATCGTGACGCCCTTCGCCTTGGGCGTGCTGGTGCGCGTGGCGGTGCGGAACTTTCATGCCGCTGACCTCTCGGCGGAAGCGGCGATTCTGCTGGGGGTGATCGGCGGACGCGTAGCCGGCGCTCTCGGTGGTGCGCTGCTGGGTCTCGCCGCTCTCTACAATGGCGAACTGCTTGCGCTCCCCTACGAAACCCTTGTCGGATTCCTGGCCGGCATGCTGCGCAACGCCGCTCCCGATAAGCAAGCCATCTGGGCATTCACTCCCTTCATGGATCTCAGCCTCTACCGTTGGCTCCGCCGCAACCTGCCCCGTCCGCGCAGGGACTGGCAGACATTGTTCGTTCTTCTAATTTTGGCGGCGCAACTGGCGCGCACGGAAATCGGCAGGGCCCTGCCCGGTCAGCTCTTCTATATCCCCACCACGAGCTGGACCACAGTGCTCGCGGTATACGCCACCACCGTAGCCTGTGTCGCCATCCCGCTGAAGATCTGGAACAACACACGCATCGAGATGAAACTGCAGGTCCAGGAGCGGCTGCTGCTGCAGGCCCGTATGGAGGCCCTGCAAAGTCAGATCAACCCTCATTTCCTGTTCAATACCCTGAACTCCATCGCCTCACTGGTGCGCTTTGATCCCGACATGGCGCGCGTGCTCATCGTCAAGTTGGCCAGCATTCTGCGCCGCTTGCAGCGCAAAGGCGACACTTTCGTCCACTTGCGCGACGAGGTGGAGTTCATTGACGACTATCTCGATATCGAGGTTGTGCGTTTTGGCCGCGATAAATTGCGAGTAGTCAAGGAACTTGATCCCGCCACCTTGGACTTGATCGTGCCCAGCATGGTGTTGCAGCCGCTGGTCGAGAACTCGATCAAGCACGGCCTCGCACCGCGCATCGAGGGCGGAAGCATCCACTTGCGCAGCCGCGTGACCGATGGAGTTCTGATTCTGGAGGTACAGGATGACGGCGTGGGAATCTCGATCGCCGGCGACAGCGCCACGGTCGGGCCTGGCGCCGGCATCGGCATGTCCAACGTGGCCGAGCGTCTTGAGGTGCTTTACGGCGACGCGGCCACGATGACGGTTTCCGGCGCCGACGGGCAAGGCACGTTGGTGACGCTGCGCGTTCCCGTATTAATGTCAGCGGATGCCGGCACGTCGGGCGGCATGGCCGTCTACGAGGCTCGCTCCAGCACACAGCGGTAGAAGTTCTCGTATTCGGGAATGATTTTCGTCGAACAGAAGCGGGTCTGCGCCGCAAGGCGTGCCCGCTTGCCCATTTGCCGTAGCTGATCCTCATCAGAGAGCAGCTCGACAGCCTGCCGAGCCATGCCCTCGATGTCGCCCACCTGACACAGCAGACCGGTCTTGCCGTCCTCGATGACCTCGGGGATGCCGCCCACCCGCGTGGCGACGGTTGGCACCTCGCACGCCATCGCCTCCAGCGCCGCCAGCCCGAAGGATTCCAACTCGCTGGGCAGCAGCATCAGGTCAGCAATCGCCAGTCTCTCGTGTACACGGTCCTGCTTGCCGAGAAAGTGCACGCGGTCCTTGATGCCTTTGCGCCGCACCACCCACTCCGCCGTCGAGCGGTCGGGGCCGTCGCCGATCAGCAGCAGCCGCGAGGGCACCTGCTTCTGCACGCGATCGAAGATTTCTATTACATCCGGCACGCGCTTCACCGGGCGGAAGTTCGACAGGTGCACCAGGAGGCGCTCACCTCGGTGCGCGTAATCCGCCCGGTGCTTTTCGATCTCCGGATCGCGGCGATAAAGATCGCAATTTACGAAGTTGTAGATCACCTGGACGGGATGCTTGATATCGAACACCTGCAGCGTGCGCTCGCGCAGATAGTGCGAAATGGCGGTGACTCCGTCGCTCTGCTCAATGGAGAAGCGCGTGATCGGCAGATAGGAGCGGTCGGTGCCGACCAGCGTGATGTCGGTGCCGTGCAGGGTAGTGACAAACGGCAGACGCCGTCCGCCGTTGGCCGCCAGCATCTGCCGCGCCAGCAGCGCGCTTACCGAATGCGGGATGGCGTAGTGCACGTGCAGCAGGTCTAGATTGTAGATTTCGGCCACCTCCGCCATGCGTGTGGCCAGCGCCAGATCGTAAGGCGGATACTCGAACAGCGGGTAATTGGAAACGTCCACTTCGTGGAAGTGGATGTTGGCGCGCTGTGTGTTCAACCGGATGGGCTGCTTGTAGGATATGAAGTGGACCTCATGATCGCGGTCCGCCAACTCCATTCCTAGTTCGGTGGCCACTACCCCGCTGCCACCATAGGTGGGATAGCATGTGATGCCGATCTTCATGCTTTGCTTGAAGATTAGACGTCCAACGGGAGCTTCGGACTCACAGCTTCGCAACAGCAGCATCCTGAGTGCTGAAGGCTGAGTGCTGACTGCTATTTCGGCGTGAACTTCGCCAAATCGTAGATCCCCAATTGCTTTTCGAGGCCAGCCACCTTGACCACCATACCTTCGAATCCTTCTTTGCCGAACAGTTCGTGCTCTTTCTTCTCGAAATCCTCGCCGAGCGCATCAAACTCGTGCGCGGAAACGATTTGGTGCAGGGCAGGGAAGAGCACCGTGTCTTCCCGCGCTTCGTGCGGCCTGTATATGTGGATGAACGCCTGGATTGCGGCAAGTAGCTTTTGCCGCTCAGCGGAGCTCTTTGCCCCAGCCATTTGCTGGATCTCCGATGTCAGCCGGCGCCCCGCCTGGTGCTGGTGACGCAACACCGCGACCAAGGCAGTCAGCTTGCTGGCTTTCTCAAATCGCGGAAAAAGATAGTCCTCCTCCAGCTTCTCATGATAGTTCTCGATGAGGTTCTTGATGATGCCAGCCGCATAGGTCAGCACTTTGGGATCCAGGTCGCTCTTGCGGGCGAGCCGCCGCGCTGACTCTTCATAGATCAGCAGGACACGGTTCAGCAAGCCATGCTCGCGCATCAGGTCTTCCGTGGGTGAGACTTCAACTTCCCCCTCCTCCTTCGCGCCGCCCTTCTCCTGCAGAGCGAAGCTGGGAATGATTAATGCCGCTGATGCGGCACATCCCCTCAACAGGAAATCTCGCCGGGTATTGTCGTGCATGGGAGTATTCCTCCATCGTCATCAGATG
>DASQXC010000414.1:0-2606 GCA_035639935.1 Terriglobales bacterium | reverse complement strand
GCTTCCGGACTGGAGAGGCCAATGGAGATCAGCTGTGAAGAAGTCATCCGGGAGGTGTCGACTTTGAGGACGTCGGCGCCGAACCGCTGGCGCGAATCGAGGAGCACCTCGCAAAATGCAGACGTTGTACCGCTATTTATGATGGTGTGCGGAACCTGATTCAGTTGGTTGGAGATGACCGGGCTTTCGAGTTGCCGCCAGGATTCGGCCAGCGTTTACGGAAGCGGCTGGCGAAGGAGATGTCCGCCGCCCAGGATCACGACGCGCGTGCCACGCTCTGCGTCCATGATTGCTCCTTTTCCATCGCTGCAACTTCGCAATAGACTTTGATCGCTCCTTTCGCACCCGAGAGCTTCTCGAACAGTTCCGCAAAGTTCTCGAGTCCGGCGACAGGATGCGTCAGCAGGTGACTCAGCCAGCCCGGATATTCCGCTTCCGCCTGCGCCATGTCGCGCACGCCGGCCTCGAAATACTCGCGGTTGGCATTGACAGTTCCGACCATCACCTTGTTGCCGAGGACGAAGTCGAGATTGATACGGTCGGCCGGAACCTGGATCATGCGATCACCGCCGGTGACGCTGGACAGTACGAGCACCCCATTTTTGCCCAGCGCCTGCATGCTCTCGAACACGACGGAAGAGGCACCTGTAGCTTCGAAGATCAAGTCAAAGGGCCCGAACTGCCGTGCGCCGCTCTTGATCTCTATTTCCTTAGTTGAGAGGTAACGCGCATCCAGCGCCTCCACCAGTTCGGCATTGGTATTGGGCTTTGGATTCAAGACAAAAGTAGTTACCTCAAGGCCGCGCAGGCGGAGAGCCAGCGTCGCCAGCAGCCCAATGGTTCCCGCTCCCATGACGGCCGCGCGCTTGGGCCGCCATACCCGCAGCCGCCGCTGAATTTCGTAGGCTTGGGCTATGCCCTTCTCGACAACCGTTAACGGTTCCAGCAGGACGCCCACTTTCCGCAGCCCCGGCGGCACTTTAACGATGTAATCGGCATCGTCCACGTAGTATTCGGTCAGGAAGCCGTGGCGCAGGTTGATGCCGCGCTCGTAGTAGATGTCGTCGGTGGTCATATCGTAAGTGCCGATCTGGTCGTAGATGCTCGACCCCGGACGGCGCACAGTTGCCGCCACGTAGTCACCCGCCTTCAGTTCAGTGACGTTCGCACCTACCTCGACCACTTGTCCGAAGCTTTCATGCCCAAGCACCAGGAAGTCGTATCCTGGAGGTGCAGCGCCATATTCGGCGGCATTGATCTCTTTGTCGGTACCGTCCACGCCGACGCGCAGCACCTTCACCAGCACGCCGCGCCCGTTGGGCACGTCCTGCGCCGATGGTTTAGGCAGTTCGGCCAGATGCACGCTGCCGGGTCGTCCAGGGAAAACTGCAATTGCCTTCATCTGTTGCTCCTTTATCGCGCTGCGGCTTGGGCCGCACCGATGGTCACGCTCTTTCGATCGCCACTCTGTTGCAGCATCTTGGCAACGAGCCCGGTCCATCCCGTCTGGTGATTGGCTCCTACGCCGCGGCCAGTGTCGCCGTGGAAGTATTCGAAGAACAGGATGAGGTCGCGCCAGTGCGGGTCGGTCTGGAACTTCTCCCAATCGCCGTAAACAGGGCGGCGCCCGTGCTGATCACGCAGGAACGTGCGGTTCAGGCGCTGGGAGAGCTCCTGTGAGACTTCCCAGAGAGTCAAGTGCCGCCCGGAGCCGCTGGGGCATTCCACCTTGAATTCCTCCCCGTGGTAGTGATGAAACTTCTGCAGTGATTCGATGAGTAGGTAGTTGAGCGGAAACCATACCGGCCCCCGCCAGTTGGAATTGCCTCCGAATAGCCCAGTGCGGGACTCCGCTGGGTCATAGGCAACGCGGTGCTCGGCGCCGTTCACATTCAGGGTGTAAGGATGCTCGCGGTGATAGCGCGAAACGGCTCGGATACCGTGTGGCGCCAGAAACTCGGTTTCATCCAGCATCACCCGCAGGATCCGGCGCAGCTTCTCTGCATCCACGATTGACAGCAGCCGGCGCTCCCCTTTGCCTGCGGTGCGCATGCACGCCACGTTCTTCGTCAGGTCGGGGCGATTATCGATGAACCATTCCAGCCGGCGCTTAAATGCCGGCAGGCGATTCAGAAGCTCCGGTTCCAGCGTCTCAACCGCGAACAGCGGGATCAGACCAACCATCGAGCGCACTTTCATCGGCATGTTGTTCCCGTCAGGCAGGTGGAGCGCGTCGTAGTAGAAGCCGTCTTCTTCATCCCACAGCCCCATGCCATTGTGGCCGAGGTGGTTCATGGCATGTGCGATGTGGACGAAGTGCTCCCAGAACTTGCTGGCGACGTCCTCGTAGGCGGGATTCTCGCGCGCGAGTTCCAGCGCGATAGCCAGCAGATTCAGCGTGTACATCGCCATCCAGCTCGTCCCGTCGGACTGTTCTAGATGGCCGCCGGTAGGAAGCATAGCGCTGCGATCGAACACCCCGATGTTGTCCAGCCCCAGGAAGCCGCCCTGGAAGATGTTCATCCCCTCAGCATCCTTGCGGTTGACCCACCAGGTGAAGTTCAAGAGCAGCTTGTGGAACACGCGTTCCAGGAAAGCGCGGTCGC
>DASQXC010000413.1:0-3573 GCA_035639935.1 Terriglobales bacterium | reverse complement strand
TTGCAATCTCGTCGAGTGTGCCCTGTTTGAAAACGCCGCCCATATCCATGTACACGCCTTCGGTGTTCTCGCGGACAACGACGAAGTCAATATCCGCCGGTCCGGCATTCTTCAAGGGGCAAAGAGATGAGTCGAGCAGCCTGACTGGGCGGACGTTGGCGTAGAGGTCCATTTTGAAGCGCATGCCTAGCAGAATCTCCTTGGCATGGACGTTTGAGGGCACGCGCGGATCGCCTAGAGCACCCAACAGGATGGCGTCGAAATCGCGGCCCAGCATGGCGAAACCGTCCGGCGGGATGGCATTGCCGTCCTTGAGATAGCGGTCTGCGCTCCAGTCAAAATGGGTGAGTCCGAGTGGCGCGCCCGTGGCGCCGAGCACCTTGACAGCTTCCGCAATGACTTCCCTGCCGATGCCATCGCCGGGAATGACAGCAATTTTCTTCCGTGCGGTCACGGCGCAAACCATAGCAGGTTCGCGTCCGGAGTTACAGCTTCAAGCTCCGTGCCACGACCGGCAACCCGTCCATTGCTATAATCAAGCTTTGCAATGAGTGCGACCTCGCTCAGTAACAAGTTGCCGTCGGAGGGCCGCCCAGTCGAATACTGCGGTGCTCAGACACCGGCTCTGTTCTCTTCCGTAGAGGAGGAGTTTGCGGCATTACGTAAAGGTTGCGGCGTCTTCGACCTGGGCTGGCACGCCAGGCTGGTGGTCACCGGTCGTGACCGCACGCGCTGGCTCAACGGGATGGTCAGCAACAACGTCCGCGATCTCGCAACTGGGCACGGCTTGTACAGCTTCCTTCTGAATGCGCAAGGACACATTTTGGGGGACATGTACGTGTTCAACCGCGGGGAGTCGTTCCTGATAGACACCAATCAATCGCAGGTGGCAAACCTGGCCCAATCGCTGAAGAAGTACATCATCATGGACCAGGTGGTACTCTCCGAGGCCGACCAGAGCCTGGCTACGGCGCTGGGCCTGCAAGGACCAGCCTCGAAAGAGGTGCTGGTGCGGGCAGGATTAGAGCCTAGTGAACTGCAGCCGCTCGAGATCGAAGATCGGATGTGGAACGAGACTTCTGTTTCGCTCGTTCGATCCTCGCAGGGTGGTTATACGTTGTGGCTGCGGCCCGAGAACGTGGGCAAGATGTGGGAAACGCTCGTCGCAGCGGGGGCCATGCCGGTGGGCACCGAGGCGTTGGAAAACTGGCGGATCGCGGCCGGCATTCCGCGCTACGGCATCGACATACGCGAACGCGACCTGCCGCAGGAAACCGGACAGGAACAGGCGCTTAATTTCAACAAGGGCTGCTACATCGGGCAGGAAATCGTGGAGCGGATCCGCTCGCGAGGCGCCGTCCATCGCCGTTTCACCGGCTTCAGCTTCGAAGGCCAGGCGTCACCGTTGCCAGGCACGAAAATCCTGCACGATGGGCGCGAAGTGGGTGAGATCACCAGCGCTACAGCGCTACCTTCGGGCAAGGCAATAGGCCTGGGATATCTGCGGCGTGAAGCCGGTGGACCGGGCACAACGCTCGACATTGGCGGCGTGCCGGCCAGGGTCTGCGAGCTGCCGTTCGATGTCTGACATTGACAACCTGGCAACTGTACTTCGATGGCAGAGAAGAAAAACGGGTTCGTAGTCAGCGACAAGCGGAAGTTCACTGCGGAAGGTGAACTGCGTCCGGAAGCAGCCGGCGAGGAGCAGGGTACGCCGGGGTCGGCACCGGCAAGCGCAACGAAAGCCGCGGCCGCGGTGCCGCCTCCTTCAGGGCAGCAATCCGTTCCGCCGCCACCTTCGGCAGCCGAGCAGCAGGCGCAGAGCGATGCCTATCGGGTTTCAGGCAAAACTCTTGAGCGCACCGCGTTCCGCGGCCGCACTCCCCAGGATTACGAGATGAACTTCGAGCGCCTGGTGGCGTCCCTCTACATGACCGCTATGATGCAACTCGGCCTCGCGCACGAAGAGGGACAGGAACCTGCGGCCGACCTGCTGGGCGCCAAGCAAACCATCGATACGCTGGGCGTGCTACAAGAGAAGACCAAGGGCAATCTTACCGATCAAGAGCGGCACCTGTTGCAGAACTGCCTGTACGAGTTGCGTATGGGCTTCGTGGAGCTGACCAACGCGCTGGCACGGCAGACCCCGCCCAATGTCTCGGCGCCAGGCAGCAAGCGAGAATGAAAGCAGTTCTTACCGTGCTGGGCAGCGGCACCTCCATGGGTGTGCCCACCATCGGTTGCAGTTGCGCGGTGTGCCGCTCGCCGGACCCGCGCGACCACCGCACCCGTCCTTCGGTGCTGGTCGAGTACGAAGGCCATACGGTGGTGATCGACACCACGCCCGATTTCCGCCAGCAAGCCATTCGTGAAGGCATCCGCTATCTGGATGCAGTGCTCTTCACTCACGCCCACGCCGATCACATCCTCGGGCTCGATGATCTGCGCCCTCTCACCTTCTGGCGGGAAGGCAAGATTCCGCTCTATGCGCACGCGCCGGTGATCGAACGTCTGCGGCACATCTTCAGCTACATCTTTGAGGGAGACTACCGATACGGCGGCAAGGCCGAAGTGCATCTGCATGAGATTGACGGCCCGGTGGAGCTGTTTGGGACTTGCTTCCTGCCGGTCAAAGTGATGCACGGGCCGGATGAGATCCATGGCTATCGCTTCGGGACGGCAGCATACGTCACCGACTTCAGCGAAATCCCGGAAGAGTCCATGGCGCAACTCGCGGGACTGGACCTTCTATTTCTGGACGCGCTCCGCCGCCGCCCCCACCCCACGCATTCGACCCTGGAGAACTCTTTGCGGCTGGTGCAGCGCTTGCAGCCGCGGCGGGCGTTCTTTACTCATATCTCCCACGACTTGGGGCATCAGGAAACTAGCTGTTCCCTGCCGGAGAATGTGTCTTTGGCTCACGACGGCTTGAAGCTGGAGTTTGAGATTTAGCAAGTTGCTGAAAAGTTCGCCAATTGATAAGGGTGTCCCGGAGAAGAAACGTGTCAGGGCACGACCTCAGTCGCGCCGCAAAGCTTCAAGGGATTTGTTATCCCGAAGTGCGCGAACATGAGGGATCTACCATCCAGACACTCTGAGCGATAGAGGTCCCTCGACCCGCGTTCGGGATGACAATTTGTTGGGAGGCTCATTTCGGCACGACTGAAGTCGTGCCCTGACGCGTGTATCGCAACCCTGATTTGCTACCTAGCTGCAGCTCAATCGACGTCCGGCACAATTTAACTGTTCTGGGACGAGCGCCACATGTTCGAAAAGTACACAGAAAAAGCACGGCGGGTGATCTTCTTCGCGCGCTACGAGGCCAGCCAGTTCGGTTCTCCGTACATCGAGACCGAACATCTACTGCTCGGTCTGCTGCGTGAGGACAAGGCGCTGACCAACCGGTTTCTCGGGTCGCACGCCGCGGTGGAATCCATTCGCAAGCAGATCGAGGGGCGCACGACGATTCGCGAGCGGGTGTCCACCTCCGTCGATCTTCCGCTGTCCGAGCAATGCAAGCGTGTCCTCACCTATGCGGCCGAAGAGGCCGGGCGGCTCTCTCATAAGCACATT
>DASQXC010000412.1:0-7700 GCA_035639935.1 Terriglobales bacterium | reverse complement strand
GCCGAAAGCTATGGTTTCATGCGTGTCATCTGCGAGGAGCATGCGGAAATCACCGGTAGTCAACGCAACGTTTGCACGCCGCGCCGCGATGAGAGCGCGATAGTGATCACGCATGCTGTAGTCGGGAGCCTGACCGGGCGTGTTCTGGCCGGCGTCAGCATCGTCTTCCCAAGGATAAGTGCGGCGGTCGTCGGGATCATCCGCTCCCGTGAGGCCAATTTCATCGCCGTAATAAATCGTCGGGGCGCCCGGCAGCGCGAACTGAATCATGGATGCCAGTCGCGCCCGCCGCTTGCCTTCGTCGAGGTTCGAGTTGTTGAACTGCTTGTCGTTCAGGTTGTCGCCGCCCGGCGTCAGCACCCACAGCAGGCGCGCGGTATCGTGGCTGTCGAGCAGGTTCATCATCGAGTAGTACGCAGCGTCCGGATAATCTTCCCGGATGGACTGCAAGCGGGCGGCAAATTCTGAGGGGCGCAGTTGATGGCCACTGTCGGCAAAGCCCTTCGCATCGAAATTCTGCGGCGCTAGCAAGCCGATAACGGCATCCCGCAGGCGGTAATTCATAGTGGCGTCGGCGCGATCGCCGCGCAGGAAACGCAATAGCGTGGTGTCCTTCTGCCAGAGCTCGCCGATGATCAGGGCATCGGACTTGGTCTGCTTCGTCACGCTGCGGAACGTCTCCCAGTAACCCGCGGGGAATGAGCCATCGGCCATCACGTCGAGCCGCCAACCCGAGGCGCCTTGTTTCAGCCAATACCGCGTAATGCTGTTCGGAGCAGTAAGAAAATACTGCTGCACTGCCGGCAAGCTCTTCGTAATTACCGGCAGGCTGTCTACTCCCGCCCATCCGTTATAAAACGTGTCGTTTCTGCCGGGTGTTGACGGCACACACGGCGATGGCTCGACCAGAGATGGTGGTCTGAAAGTGAACCACGGCCGAAAAACAGACGCGGCCGACTCACAGGCGCCGGTTGTCGAGTAATGGTGATAACGATCAAAGAAGGGACTATCGGAGGAAAGGTGGTTGAAGACGCCGTCGAGAATTATCCTGGTCCCGCCCTCCCCGGCGTGCTTGACCAGATTTTCCCAATCTCTTTGCGTTCCCAAGTACGGGTTGATCTTCGAGTAATCGCGGGTGTCATAGCCGTGGTTCGAGGCCGAGTCGAAAATCGGGTTCAAGTAGAGTGCGTTGACGCCCAGCCAACTGAGGTACTCCATCTCCTGGTCAATGCCTTTCAGATCGCCGCCGAAATAGTCGCGGCCACGGGGCTTCTCGATGTTGCCGGCGCCTGGTGACGAGAAACGCCAGGGGCAGTTGGTCGCCGCATCGGAATAGTTGCGGCAGTAACCTTCGGGCAGAGTTCCCCAAGGCAACCGTATGACGGGATCGTTATAACGGAGGTCGCCGGTTTTTGGGTCGTTGTTGTGTCGGCCATTGCGGAAGCGGTCCGGAAATATCTGGTAAATGACCGCGTTCCGCACCCAACTGGCGCTCTTGAATGCCGGATCGTAGAACATCAGCGCATAGCTGTTATCAACGAGGCTCGCAGTTGGGGCGCCAAGGCCGCCGTCGAGCGCGGGCGTATCGTCCGCGTAGTAGGCAGTGTCGGTGCCATCGACGACGATAAAGCGGTACCAAAAATTATTCGGCTTATCGGACTTGATGGTTGCTTCCCAATAATCGCAGGTGTGGCTGCCGAGGCCGTCCTGGTAACACGAGACGTCGCTCGCCGTAATCTGCATGGGGATCAACTGTTCGGCGGAGGCATTCACGTCATAGTTGCGCAACGTCACGCCGGTGACGTCGTCGTGGTAGGTGCGAAAGCGGATCTTAACGGTCGTGCCGGCCGGGACGGCGCCTCCTGGAGCGCGATACAACGTGTCACGGGAGTCGTGGCGCAAGCCCTCCCATTCGACATGATTGTCGTGAGCGGGAGTTCCGCCGATGATGTTCAGAATATGGGTCGAGGGGTCATAGGTGAAGGTGATCTGGGCGGAAGTGACCTGGACCGTGAAAGGGATGTTTGGGCCGTTCTGAACACCATTAGCGCCGTAGTTTACGGTCCAGGACTCATTGAGGGCCACCTTAGCGTGATAGTTGCCCTGGGGAAGCGTAACGGTGAAGCTGTAGGTTCCGCTTCCGCTGGGGTCTTCTAGCCAGGAGCGGAGACAGCTCGGGTCCCAATCGCTGGAGCATCCGATTTTGGTCTGGTAGTCGCCCGGCACGGTCGCAATCACGCTGTTGACGTTGTCCGTGATCCAGTGGGTTTTGTTGTCGTAATAAAACTTGACCGCCGTCGGAGCGGCCAAGTTCAGCGGAATGTTGGCGCCTCCGGGTGCCGCGTGCAGCCCGTAGTTCACAGCCCAACTGCCGTCAAGCGCCGCCTTGTATTGAAAGTTGCCGGCGGGGAGGTTGAACGCCTTGTCCCAGACGTCGCTATTGGCGTCGTAATTAAGGAAGGTGGAGGTGCAGCTCGGATCCCAATTATTGGCACACCCCAAAGACTGCTGCAAATCACCAGCGACTGTGACTGACGTCTGGGCGAACAGCAGGTTGGCGAATAGCGTCAGAAAACTTGCAAGAACTGCTGGCCGGATCAGGCGAAGATGCGGCATGACGTCCCCCAAGGGCGCACTTGTGGCGAGCAGTCTACTCGCGCCAGAATCGCTGTCAACCTGCAATATCTAGAGGGAGATCGGGTCATCGGGCCATCGAAAACCAGGTTACTCAGGGCACCCGATGACCCGATCACCCGAATCGGAAATGTGGCCGCCACCGGCGGCGAACAAAAGCAAATGGTTTGTTCTCGACTATCAGCGGCGCCTCACGTGGCGTTCTTCAAGGCAGAACCAACCCATAATAGGGCGCACCTCGCCTAGAAATGGTATCGGTGTACCACAACGGGCCTACCTTCTTCGTTGAATGTGTCGATTGCTGACAATGCCTAACAGCCCACGCCTGTAGTGGCTTGGCATGCAATTCCGATCGACCAATGATCTTTGGCGTCGGAAATGCAATTGTCCGCCGTGTTTCACCCTGTCATCTTCCCTAAACAACCGGCTCGTAGAGGGGACCAGCCAAGGCTCCAAGGCTCCCGTTAGCGGCTCTCGGCCCAGAACAAGTATTCAAAAGTGATGTGGTCCTAAGCTAATGCTGTACAAGCAGCGTCCCAACGGTGAAGTGACGCAGTCGCACGCGCAGGTGTGCCGGCAGGACGATTCTGCCATGTTGTTTGGTAGCAGCGTGCGAATGCAACAAGTGAGAATGACTATCGAGCAGGTGGCCGACACCGCCGCCACCGTGCTCATCCGCGGCGAAAGCGGCACCGGCAAGGAAGTGGTGGCGCGGATGATCTACAGCAATTCCTCCCGCCGCGACAAGCCCTTTGTGAAGGTCAACTGCGCAGCCATCCCTTACGAACTGCTGGAAAGCGAACTGTTCGGATACGAGCCCGGCGCTTTCACCGGCGCCCAGCGCCAGAAGCTGGGCAAGTTCGAGCAGGCCCACTGCGGGACCATCTTCCTGGATGAGATCAGCGAGATGCATCCCGCGTCGCAGGCCAAGCTGCTGCGCGTCTTGCAGGACGGCGAGTTCGCGCGCCTGGGCGGCAACCACGATATTGCTCTCGATGTCCGCGTACTGGCCGCGACCAACAGGTCCCTGGAAAAAGCCGTGGAGGAGGGTCTTTTTCGCGAAGACTTGTTTTACCGCCTGAACGTGGTCACCATCCACCTTCCGCCACTGCGGGAACGGCGCGAAGAGATCCCCGTATACCTCGATTTCTTCCTGCGCAAGTACGGTGAGGACTATGGCAAGCAGCGGCCGCCCTTCAGCGGACATGCCGTGGGCCGCATGATGGAGTACACCTGGCCGGGGAACATCCGCGAGCTGGAAAATCTTGTAAAGCGCTATGTGATCTCGGGAAACGAAGCGCAAGCTATCCAGCAGCTATCCCCCCAGCAGCCGGTCACGCCCTTTGTCTCTTCGGCTTCGCCCAACGGCAGCGAGCATCTCGAGACCCCATCTCTCCTGGAAATCGGCAAGCGGGCCACCATGCAGGCGGAACGCGAAGCCATCGAGCGGGTCCTCGCCGAGACGCGCTGGAACCGCCGGCGCGCCGCCAAGATCTTAAGAATCAGTTACAAAGCTCTGCTCAAGAGACTGAAGGCAATGCAGGAGCAGGAGCCGACCTGAGCAGCGCATACGTGGCCGTTTTAAAGGCGCGGCGTAAGGCACGGAAGCGGGTCCAGATGGCTAGTGGCAAAAAACTGGGAGTGATGATCCTTGCGACGGCGCTGATCGCATCATCGGGGGCGTTGGTGCGCCATCTGCCGCTGGCCGCCTTCATTGAATACTGGACAGCCGCCCACCTGCTCGTCTCGGGACAGAACCCCTACTCGCTTTCGCAAATGATGGCCCTGCAGCAGGAAATGGGTTGGACATATTGGCAGCCCTACATGGTGTTGTCCCCGCCTCCATTTTTGCCGTTGCTGGTCCCGCTCGGCTACATGCGCTCCTTTTGGTTCAGCCGATTGGTGTGGATGTGGATCACTTTGGCGCTCATCGGCTTCCTGGCGGGTGTCATTTGGAATTTGTACGGAGGCGAACGTCGCCTGCACTGGGTAGCGGCGGCGATCGCGGTGTTCTTCATACCTGTATGGTATTGCCTGGCTTCCGGGCAAATTGCGCCATTTCTGCTCCTCGGGGTAGTTGGCTTTCTGTATTTCCAGGAGCACGGGCACCCGTTCCTTGCGGGCGCGTCGCTTGCCCTGACCGCCTTTAAGCCGCACATCGTTTACCTGCTCTGGCTTGCGTTGTTGCTCCAAAGTATCAAGAGGCCTGAATGGCGGCTTTGGCTCGGTGTGACTGTCAGCATCTCTGTCCTGATGGGGTTGGCGTTGCTCTTTGACCCCAGATCCATTTCGGAATACCTGGCGTTGATGCGAAGCGGCTACACCTGGCCGTACACACCCAGCATGGGCGGTATGCTCCGATCATTCTTCGGAACGCAGCACCGCTGGCTGCAGTTCGCCCCCATGGTGCCGGGCGTCGCGGGGCTGGTGTGGTATTGGCGCAGACACGCATCCGACTGGCGATGGCGCGACCAATTGCCCACGGTGCTCAGCCTGTCGGTGTTGACGGCTGGCTACGGATGGCCCTCCGACGAGATCGTGCTGCTGGTTCCAATCCTCATGGTTGCCGCCAGGTGCGTCCATGATTTTCGGCTTCGCTTTACGGCCACGGCCTGGCTGGGGTCAACGCAGTTGGCCACATTTGCGGGGGCACTGCACTATGGCGGAATCACAGGCGCAACCGTGATTTGCGCCCTCGGCGTTATGGGTTACCTCATCTTCGATGCTGTGACCGCACGGCGTCGAGTCGTTGGAGTTGTACCGTCGCCCTGTTACTGAAAGTCCGGCCCCGAGGCAGTCATGAGACGGTTGGCAAAACCCGGTGTCGTCGTCCTCTTGTGCGCCATAGCTTTGGCGCTGAGCGGACCCCTCGTCCGACGCCGTCCTCTAATTGATTTCGTTGAATACTGGACTGCCGCACACCTTTACCTCGCTGGCGAGAACCCCTATTCCTTAGAGCGAATGTTCCACGAGGAACAATTCGTCGGATTTCGTGGGCCAGAGCCGTTGATGTTGGTAAATCCGCCCTGGTTTCTGCCGGTATTGCTGCCTCTAGGGGCGATGAAGTCGTATTTCCTGGCGCGAGCCATGTGGTTTTGGGCCAGCATCGCCCTACTTTTCTTTGCCGCGGACCGGCTCTGGTCAATTTACGGGGGGCCAGCGCCGGCCCGGCTGGTGCCGCTTGCCCTAGTCTTGCTGTTCTTCCCCAACTGGCGTTGCGTTTCCATGGGGCAACTTGCGCCTCTCCTGCTGCTTGGGATTGTCGGCCTCCTCTATTTCGAACGCCGTGGGAGCCTGTTTACCGCAGGCAGCTTTCTCGCAGTGACCACCGTGAAGCCGCATCTGTTCTATTTGGTGTGGCTGGCCGCCCTGCTGTGGAGCATCCAGAAACGCGAGTGGCGTCTGCTGGCAGGGGCTGTAACTGCGGTTGCCGCGGCCGCAGCAGTCGCGGTGGCCGTGAATCACGCCGTTTTCGGGCAATACATCTCTCTGATCCGGAGCGGTTATACCGAGCTCTTTGCTTCCAGCGTAGGCGGACTGCTCAGGTACGCATTTGGGCGGCAACACGCGTGGCTGCAGTTTGCGCCCATGCTGCCCGGTGTCGCTTGGCTCTTGTGGTATTGGCGCAAGCTCGGCTCCCACTGGTCCTGGACCGAGCAACTGCCTGTTCTCCTTACCACTTCCGTTCTCACCGCTGCTTACGGCTGGGTAAACGATCAACCGGTCCTGATGTTGCCTTTGATCGCGGCGGCCGTCCAATGTGCCCATGAGAAGCGACTCCGAAGGCTGGCGTCGGATTGGTTTTTCGGCATGTCCCTTGTCTCATTTGCCGTCGCGGGATATCCATCGGTTATCGGGATGCTGGTCATGCCACTCGGAATCCTGCTGTACTTTGCCACGGTTGCGAAGCGGCGTAACCTGCGCGATGCCGGGAGGCCGCAAGAGCTCAGCCGTGCGGCCGCATAGCCATGAGACGCAGCGCAAAAGTCGGCCTGATCCTGATCGCAGTGGCCGCAGCCATTGCAGGAACTGGTCTGCTGATACCGCGCCTGCCGCCTTTTGACTTTGTTGAGTACTGGTCTGCGGCACACCTCTACGTTTCCGGTCACAATCCCTACTCGCTCAGAGAAATGATGTGGGCTGAGCAGCAGGCCGGCTGGACCGTTGATCACCCACTCCCCTTTTACAACCCACCGTGGTTTCTGCCCCTAATTGCTCCGCTTGGCTACATGCGCTCGTTTACACTGGCGCGCGCGCTTTGGTTTTGGATGAGCATTGCCCTGCTAGCCCTTTGCTTGGACAGGCTGTGGCGTTTCTACGGAGGCCCGCAGCGGCTCAGATGGATCGCGTTCGTAATTGCCGCCTTCTTCTTCCCAAACTGGTATTGCCTGGCTCTCGGCCAGCTCGGACCGCTATTGCTCGTCGGAGTCGTCGGCTTCCTCGTGTTCCAAGAGCGAGGCAGCGATTTACTTGCCGGGGCGTCGCTTGCGCTGCTTACGGTCAAGCCGCACCTGTTTTACCTGGGATGGATTTCTGTTCTTCTGTGGAGCTTTCAGACCCGCCGCTGGCGCGTACTCGCTTCCTGCTGCGCGACCGTGCTGGTCGCCAGTGCCGTCTGCCTTTGGTTTGACGCCGCGGCTTTTTGGCAATACCGCTCGCTGATGGCAACCGGCTACATGTCACGGTACATGTCAGGGTTTGGCGGAATCTTGAGGGATATCTTCGGCCCTCAGCATCTTTGGCTGCAGTTCACGCCCATGCTGCCTGGCAGCATCGGGTTCATCTGGTACTGGCATAAGCAGCGAAGCAACTGGCAATGGCGCCAGCGTCTGCCGGTAGTGCTTACTCTGTCCGTGCTGACCGCAAGCTATGGATGGCCAAACGACGAACCGCTGTTACTTTTGCCGGTCGTCGCGGTTGCGGTGGGCTGCATCGGCAATGCGCACCGCCTGCGTACCGCCGCCGACTGCTTCGTCGCGATCTCGATGGCGTCCTTTGCCGCAGCCGTCAAATTCCACCAGGCTGGAGCAATGGTTATGCTGCCCTTGGGCATCATGCTGTATTTC
>DASQXC010000411.1:0-3084 GCA_035639935.1 Terriglobales bacterium | reverse complement strand
CCGCCACTACCTTTGCTCACCTGGATGCAACCACGGTGCTTTCGCGACCGCTGACCGAGATCGGAATCTACCCGGCCGTCGATCCGCTGGCTTCGACCTCGCGCATTCTTGACCCGCGCATTGTCGGGCAAGATCACTATGACGTCTCGCAGGGTGTGAAGAAGATTTTGCAGCGCTACAAAGACCTGCAGGACATTATCGCCATTCTGGGCATCGACGAACTGAGCGAGGATGACAAGCTCACGGTCAGTCGTGCCCGCAAGGTGCAGCGCTTCCTGTCGCAGCCCTTCCACGTGGCCGAGCAGTTCACTGGCCGCGCCGGCCGCTACGTGAAAATTGCGGACACGGTGCGCAGCTTCCGCGAAATTATCGAAGGCAAGCACGATGACATCCCGGAACAGGCCTTCTACATGGTGGGCAAGATCGATGAGGTGCTGGAACGGGCGGAGCGGATGAAGGCCTCGGCGGCGGCGTAAGACAGCCGTGAGTTGCAAGTTGCCAGTCGCAAGCAGACGACAGGAACTACAAGCTAGAAGCTAGTGGCTGATTCTTTCCAACTCGAGATCGTCACCCCGGAGAAGCAGGTGGTGAGCGACACGGCCGAGGAGGCGCAGATTCCGGGCAAAAGCGGGTATTTGGGCATTCTGCCCGGGCATGCGCCACTGATTACCGAGCTGGCAATCGGCGAAATCACCTATCGCAAGCACGGGCAGCCCCGCTATCTGTCGGTGGCGTGGGGATTCGCTGAAGTCTTGCCTACAAAAGTGACGATACTCGCCGAGTCGGCGGAACGCCCGGAGGAAATCAATGTGCCTAGGGCGCAAGAGGCCAAGCACCGCGCTGAAGAGCGCCTGAAGAGCCAGGATCCTAATACCGACTTTGAGCGCGCGCTCGACGCTTGGAAGCGCGCCGCGGTGCGACTGGATGTGGCGGGGAAGACCAGGAGTCAGTAGTCTAGGAGGTCGAGAGTCAGCAAGGGGCTCGCTGCTGACTCCGGGCTGCTGACTCCTGACTACTAATCCAGCCGCGTGACTGCGGCTGCTGACTCCTGACTACCGACTCCTGACTCCTGCATTCCCGAGGCGATCGTGGAAATCAAAACTGTCGGTATAGTGGGCGCAGGCACCATGGGCAACGGCATCGCCCACGTCTTCGCAAAGGGCGGTTATGACGTGGTGCTTGTGGATGTCGAGCAAACCTTTCTTGACCGCGCCATGAGCACCATCAGCAAGAACCTGGAACGGGAAGTGGCTAAGGGCAGGCTCAGCAGCGACCAGCGCGCGGCGGCGCTCAGGCGCATTACACCCGGCGTAAACCGAGCGCCACTAGCAACCTGCGATTTCGTGGTCGAGGCAGCCACCGAGCAGCTCAAGGTCAAAACCGACCTGTTCCAGCAACTCGACGGCCTGTGCCATCCCGAGGTAATTCTGGCGTCCAACACCTCTTCCATCTCGATCACCAAGCTGGCGGCGGTTACACAGCGCCCGCAGCAGGTGATCGGCATGCATTTCTTCAATCCAGTGCCTCTGATGAAGCTCGTCGAGGTAATTCGCGGGTTGGCGACTTCGGAAGAGACTTTCCAGACCGTCTTTGAGCTCGCAAAGAAGCTGGACAAAACCCCAGTAGAGGTGAACGACTCGCCGGGCTTTGTCTCCAACCGCGTGCTGATGCCACTGTTGAACGAGGCCATGTACACCGTGATGGAAGGCGTGGCCTCGGCAGAGTCGGTGGATGAAGTTTTCAAGCTGGGGATGGCCCATCCTATGGGGCCGCTGGCCCTGGCCGACTTCATCGGCCTTGATGTCTGCCTCGACATTATGCGCGTGCTGCACGAGGGGCTGGGAGATCCCAAATATCGTCCCTGCCCGCTGCTCATCAAAATGATCGATGCGGGATGGCTGGGGAAAAAGTCGGGGAGAGGTTTTTATAGGTACTGACCACAAAGACAATCCAACCTAGAACCAGTCGTTTCCAATTGCCTCCCCGTGATTTGCGATCAACCGATCTCCCGATGACCCGGCACCCGTTTACCCACTAGTGACTCCCGCAAACCCCGCCCTTATCGCTATGCTCGCATGCATGTGCGTTCGACTGACGGTACTGGCGAGCGGCAGCAAGGGCAACAGCGCGGTCATTGCCAGTTCCCGCACCCGGCTTCTCGTGGATGCGGGCCTCTCCTGTCGCGAGACCCTGAAGCGCATGAGCACAGCGGGCGAAGATCCGCAGGCGCTTACCGGAATCCTCATCTCCCATGAGCATTCAGACCATGTTGCCGGGCTGCGAGTGCTGGCGCGCAAGCTGAAGGTACCGGTGTACATGACGGCTGCCACAAACGAAATGTGGGCGCGCCAGTGCGGCAAGCAAGAGACCCACCTCGACCGACTGGAGCCGTTCAGCTCCGGTCACAGCTTCCAGATCGGCGATATCCAGGTGACGCCCTTCACCATCCCACACGATGCCGCCGACCCGGTGGCCTTTGCTTTCCGTGTCGAGGGAGTGAAACTAGCCATAGTTACAGATCTCGGCTATATGCCGGCCAGCGTGCGCGATAACATACGCGATTCCGACCTGCTGATGGTGGAATCGAACCATGATCTGGAGATGTTGCGGATTGGGCGGTATCCCTGGTCCGTAAAGCAGCGAGTGATGAGCCGGGTAGGGCACCTCTCCAACGCGGCGCTCGCGGAATTCTTCGCCAGCGATTATGATGGGAATGCAGCTTTCGTCGTCCTGGCGCACCTCTCCGAGGAGAACAATCATCCGGAGATCGCGCGCGATGCCGCGGAGCGGGCCCTGGCTCCGCGCCGCAGCCTGCTGCGCAACCGCTTGATGCTTGCGTCGCAGGGCCAGGTTTTAGAACCTATTCGGCTATAGCACGGGCACGGGTTACCAGCGCACTCGGACCAACGATCAAGGCCACCGCGGAACATGGTTGCGGCCAAGGCCCTGTTTTGCGTTGGGGTGTTGAGATGAAGGAACAATGCGGCGATCCCGTGGTCGGCGACATTCTCGCCGGCTGGCGCTATGACATTTCTGGCCTCGCGCCGGAGATGCGCGGCGACTACGAGGCTCACTTCACGGCCT
>DASQXC010000410.1:0-6548 GCA_035639935.1 Terriglobales bacterium | reverse complement strand
TGGTCGAGCTGTTCGAGGCCCGCAAGCCGCACGAGACGGCAGTCATCAGCGAGATCGACGGCACAGTCCGCTTCGGCGAGATCAGCAAGGGCCAGCGCAAGATCTTCGTCACTGCCGACAACGGCACGGAGAAGGAGTATGCGGTTCCGCGGGGCGTGCACATCAATGTGCAGGAAGGCGAGCGGGTCCGCGCCGGCGAACCGCTCATGGACGGTCCGCTCAACCCGCACGACATCCTCGCCGTGCTTGGGGAGAAGGAGCTCCAGGCCTACCTGGTCAACGAAATCCAGGAGGTCTATCGCTTGCAGGGCGTGACCATCAGCGACAAGCACATCGAGGTGATCGTGCGCCAGATGATGCGTTGGCGCCGCGTTGAGGACGTCGGCGATACCCAGTTCCTGCTCGAAGAACAGGTGGATAAGTTCAAGTTCGAGGAGGAGAACCAGCGGGTGATCCGGGAAGGCGGCCGGCCGGCGACTGGGCGTCCGCTGCTGTTGGGGATCACCAAAGCCTCGCTGGCCACCGAGTCCTTCATCTCGGCAGCCTCGTTCCAGGAGACCACGCGCGTGCTCACCGAAGCCTCTATCCAGGGCAAGGTCGATCACTTGCGCGGTCTAAAGGAAAACGTCATCGTCGGACGCTTGATCCCGGCAGGGACTGGCATGGAGCACTACCGCAACGTGCGCCTGTCACCTGAACTGGAAGAAGCCGCCGCCAAGGTGCAGGAAGAGGTCTCGGCCGCCTACGAGGAAGCCGAGCGCGCCCTGGAGCTGCTCCGCCACGAAGGCGAGACGGAAGAGCTGGCGGCGGAATAAGGCGTCGGTCGCCAGTTGCCAGGCATCGCGGGCCCGCAAGGGCCCGCGATTCAGTTCTCCTACAGCGCGAACGGATGCCGAGCACGCACTTTAGGCATGCGACCTGGGTAACCGCACCACCTATCCAACAATGGTGCGATTATGTATTGTGCCGCATTCCAGTGATTCGTTGATGCAGGCCCAGCTTGAGTTGCGAGTATGGGGCCTGGATAATACTGGCAAACCGTTCTCGCAAGCCGCTCGCACCTCTGCCATCAGCTACTCAGGGGCCTCCCTTCTTTCAATTTTTGTTCCCTTAGATGTTGGCGAAGTTATTGGTGTGCAGTACGGCAACCAGAAGGCGCGATTCCGCGTGGTTCGGACCGGTCAGAAGGGTACCGTCAAAGAGGGTGAAATTGGCATTACCTGTGTGGAACCTAACAAGTGTATCTGGCCGGAAGCTCTGGCAACTGCCCAAGGCGCTAATGCTGCAGCCGAAGCAGGGACCGAAACGACAGAAATCGTGTTGCCTGCGACAGAGACAATACCCAGCACCACAACCGATGCCGGACAGCCCGAACGCCGTCGTCATTTGCGGTATCCATGTACTGGGCTCGCGCAACTGAGCAGGCTGGACGACCAAAGCGGCGGGACGGTAACGCGGCTGGCCGACATAAGCCTGGGTGGCTGCTATATAGAAACCTCGTCACCCCTCGCCGTGGAAACACCGGTGAGAATGCTCGTAAGGTTGGATGACGCTGAAATACGGGTTCGCGGCATAGTGCGTACTTGCCATCCGATGTTGGGAAATGGCATAGCATTCACGCATCTGCCCGAAGCCGATTGGAAACGATTGCATTTATTGATAACCCGGCTGGCGAATGCCGCCACCGCACCTCCAATACCGGTTCCGGAAGCTGATATTCCCACAACGGTGCAGGTATTGTTGGATCTGTTGGAGCAGAAAGGTGTACTTACTCGGAAGGAATACCGAGAGGAGTTGAAGTCGAGGCGTTTGCGCGGCGTGAGCGAGGCAGCGAATCCGCCGAGCGGGAGTCGCGCGGAAGGGCGTGCGGTCGAAGGTTCCGACGCCTGCGATCAGCCGGCACCCGGGTTTGAGACACCGCGGGTCTAAGTCATGTCTGCGAGCGGCCATCGGCTTCGTGGATCAATTCACCTGCGAGTGCGGGGCGGCTAGTACCCGTAAAACAAATCGCAGGAGCGACCGTTCAGGCGAGTTTTCGGCAGCGTGCAAATTGTGCACGGATACTGGAGAAACGAACCACCGGGCCTGCATGCCTTCTCAAGCACTTGTGAGAGATCACGAGCCCCGCAAACCTCGTTAATCGCAACTGCAGCAGGAGGGCATTACAAAAATCAGGTTTCGCCTGGGCAACCGCTCTCGGGCAATCACTACTCAGAACGGGCGATAGCATGCACGCGACGTTCTCCTCACCCGAGTTGTTCTCAAACTGCACTTGGTTTGCAACAGTTGTCTCCGCGAACTCGCGACTTTGGCAACCGCGGTGCGGCGCCCATAGATAATGCACCCCGAAAGAAGGGCCAGACGGCGTTTCCCGATCCATGTCCCGATTCTCATCTCAGGTTCTCCTAGAGTCGGCGAAATTCGTGGTTTCACCCGTGATATCAGCTCTGCAGGCGTGTTCTTTCATGTCGATGATTGGCCGCTGAAGGACCCTGCCATTGAATTCAAGATGATGTCGCCGGCAGAAATCACTACTGACTTGCCGCTTTCCTTGGCCACCTTGCTCACCGAAGGCACACGTGCTGTGTGTCGAGGCAGGGTGGTACGGGTGGAGGCGGGCCCTAAGAGGGCCAAAACGGGCGTAGCGGCTACGATTGACAGCTATGACGCGAGCCAAAGTTGAGCTGCTTTGCGGGCGTGAGCCGGAAAGGCGAAATCCGGAGCGAAACGAGGAAACTCTTGGCGGAAGCGTGTCGGAGTCGAACCGACCCGAGCCGGGCCAAGCCCGACTCACACCGGTTTTGAAGACCGGGAGAGTCACCGGACCCCATGCGCTTCCGCTTGGTTAGGCAGCAGTCCCGCTTTCTATCGCACACTGGGGACGGCACCATTCAGGGGGAGTGCCGGCGAGTGCGAGCCAGCCGCCTGCGTGCGACGTCGAGCGCTTTCAACTCCGCCTCCTCGCGGGTGGAACCGGTCTCCCGAACCAGCGTCGCCCCGGGCGACACGTTGTCCGCCTGGCAATGAAACACCTCCCCCAGCTTGTACGAGGTAAGCCGCAACGGCCAGCCCTCCACCTGCAGTTGCTTTTCTTCGTAGGCTTCCGGTTTCATTGTCCCAGGGCGATGCGCCACATCACTAGTTTCCGACCTGCGCTAAGCCGCGCGCGCCGACGAGCTTACTGCTCCCTTCTCCACGGGCGCGCCGACCAGGTTTCCCCACTCCGTCCACGAGCCGTCGTAGTTGGTGACGTTCTGGTACCCCAGCAAGTATTTCAGCACGAACCAAGTATGGCTGGAGCGCTCGCCAATGCGGCAATAAGCCACAATCGGGCGCGTGCCATCAATGCCTTCGGCCGCGTACAAGGCTTTCAGTTCGTCGAACGATTTGAAGGTGCCGTCGTCATTCGCCGCTTTGCCCCAGGGGATGTTGCGCGCTCCGGGAATGTGTCCGCCGCGCTGCGCGGTCTCGGGCAGTCCCGGAGGCGCAAGAATTTCCCCCGTGAACTCCTGTGGGCTGCGTACATCCACCAGTGGCAAGCGGTTCCGGCTTTGCTCCTGCACCTGCGGGAGAAAGGCGCGGATCGAGAGGTCGGCGGGCGAAGCCTTGTAGCTGGCCCGCGGATAGCTAGGCACCTCGGTCGTCAGTTCGCGCCCCTCGGCAATCCACTTCTTGCGGCCGCCATCGAGGATGCGTACGTCGCGGTGGCCGTAAATCTTGGCCTGCCAGAATGCCCAGGCGGCAAACCAGTTGTTGTTGTCGCCGTAGAGGACCAGCGTGGTGTCATTGGAGACCCCGGAGTTCGCCAGCAGGTTCTCGAAATCCGACTGTGAGAGGATGTCGCGCCGTACCTGGTCGGCCAGTTGCGTGGTCCAGGACCAGGCGATAGCGCCGGGAATGTGTCCCTGGTCATAAGCGCTGGTATCAACGTCCACTTCCACCAGGCGGAGCTTGGGATCGCGCAGGTGCTCGGCCACCCAGGAAGTGGTCACCAGGACTTCGGGATGAGCATACGTTGTCATGTTTCTTTTCTCCCCTTTTCGAAATGGAAAAACCGGACCGCCGTTTTGCCCAAAATAGAAAAACCCGCTCCGTCGTACGGCGGGCGGGTCTTTCGCAATCTTGAGTCTGTATGCTACCCACACGCCGACGGAGTCCTGCTACAACAACATACTCCGCGCGTGAGTTGCATCCACATCAGCACTTAGAATACGCAGGAGCTGAGAGCATGTCAAACCCCACGAAGGCAGCGGGGTGCAGTGCAGGCGTCGTGCCAGTAGTCGAGGCGCAAGCGGCGCATGACCGACGTAGACAAGTCGTGAGCCAGGGTCGGGTGTTGAGTTCCGCAAAATCCCCACCCTTGGCAAAAGCGGCCAAGGGTGGGGCACCCCGCGCTTACGACTGACGACTACGACTTACGACTTCATGATGAGCCAGAAGCGACCACGCCAGAGACGCTTTGCCTTCGTCAAGGTTGACGTTTTCACGTCACGGCCACTCGAAGGCAACCAGCTTGCTGTATTTCCTGACGCGCGGGGGCTGCACAAATCCGAGATGCAAGAGCTGGCGCGCGAGATGAACCTCTCGGAAACAACTTTCGTCCTCCCGCGGCAGCGCCGGGTTGAGCTGAAGCGCGGAATCAAGGTTCGCATCTTCACGGTGGATGAAGAACTGCCGTTCGCGGGGCATCCCACTCTGGGCACGGCGTTCGTCCTGCGGCAGAGGAACCAACGCGAGGTCGCGCTCGATCTCAGGATCGGGAGAATCCCGGTATGCTTTGAAGAACTCGACGGCCAGCTCTTTGGCGAAATGCAGCAGCGCGATCCGGTAATGGGCTCTTTCCACGATAAACGCGCGGTGGCGCCAGCCGCAGGGCTGGAGTTTGAGGACATCGATCCCAAACTGCCGATCCAAACCGTCTCGACCGGTGTGCCTTTCGCGATCGTGCCGCTACGCAGTCTCGCGGCCATCCACAACCTGCGCGCAAGCTGGAAAAACATGGCGGACTATCTGAAGGCCACCGACGCCCAATTCCTGTATTTCGTCACTCGCGAGACGGTGGATCCGAAGGCGCGGCTGCACGCGCGCATGATCTTCTACAACGGCGAGGACCCGGCCACCGGCTCGGCCGCCGGCTGCGCCGCCGCCTGGATGCTGGCTCATGGCGTCACCCGCCCCGACGAGCGCGTGCTCATCGAACAGGGAATTGAAATCAAGCGTCCCAGCCGCATTTTCGTGCGTGCGGGGCGCGGGGTTAATAAAATCGTCAATGTGCGCGTCGGTGGAAATGTTGTGATGCTGATGCGCGGCGAGGTGTTCCTCTGAACGCCCGGGGGAGGGGCTCGGCGACGGCACAGCGCCGGAGCACATCGGCGAGACCGCGGCAATCGGACAAATCGCTTATTGGCATCGGCGGCACTTTACAGCAGGCGGCGTTCTTTTCTAGGATGCTGATGCGCCAGTCAGCTTAGTTGGCGGACTGCGGCCGGCGCGGTGCCGCTGGCGCGTCCCCCGGGGAAAAATGAAGGTCAAGAAGACGATCCTCTGCGTTGATGATAACGAACAATCCCTCTCCATCCGCAAAGTCATGCTGGAGACTCGCGGCTATCGCGTGATCGCCTGCAGCAACGGACAAGATGCGCTGCAGGCCTTCCGCCAGGGCGGCATCGATCTGGTACTCAGCGACCTCATCATGCCTGGCCTGGATGGCACCGAGTTGATCGAGCGAATCAAGGCGGAAGCCCCCAGCGTGCCGGCCATCCTGTTTTCCGGCAAGATCAAGTTCTACGAGAAAGACACGCGCGCCGACGTCTTCCTGCCCAAAGGCATGTATGCCCCAGCAGAGTTGCTGGAACGCATCCGCCTGCTGCTGGCGCGCAAACGCGGCCCCAAGCGAAGCGCTACCTCGGCCGACACCGGCGCTATCGTCGCCTTGTAACTCAAGAATTCCCTGGACGGACGCTGCCTCGCGCGTGCAGCCAGCCGGAGGTTCCGTCGGTAGTATGAGCTTGTTTTGTACGGCAGGGGGCATCCCTGACATTTTAGACCGGGCACATCCCTGACACTTTCTCCTCCGCAGCTTCGAGGGGATGGGGTGCCGGGGAAGGGGACGCTTCCCCTTCCCCGGCCTCAGCCCTGTAGAAGCTGGCTGCTTGGGGCAACGGCACCACACGCCGCTGCCAGCTATCAAACCTTCCCAGCGGCACGTGCGCGAAGTAGATCGTGTACCAGCGCTCATCGATCGGCAACAACGAAGCGGGGCAAGCAAAAATTTCTGGCTGAGCGTCTGGCTGCTGCAGACTGGTCCTCTGCGCAGGCAAGCACACGTGGCAAGAACCGGGCGTACAGATCTTGCCACCTTGGTGATATTCATAATAGCGGAGGCTTTTATTTGAAAGCCGGACGCATCGTTGGCACGGCAACGCCGCGCAAGGAAGGGCGCGACAAGGTCACCGGCTGCGCGCGGTACGTTGACGATCTCACTTTTCCCAACATGCTGTACGGAGCGACGGTGCGTAGCCGGGTTCCCCGCCGGAAAATCTAAAGCA
>DASQXC010000409.1:0-3644 GCA_035639935.1 Terriglobales bacterium | reverse complement strand
CCGCCATATCAAGTGATCGTTCTAACTGCGCTTTCTACTTATGGTGCTTATTTACTGAGCACCCTGGTTTTTGTAGTCACGGGAGTAGTGCTGTTTCCGGTTCCGCTCGGCCGTCCTAACCTTGCTGGAGCGCTCCTGGTCCTGGTGCTTTCAATATTGACGGCATTTTCGCTGGGGATATTTGCCGCCACCTTCCAAGTCATCATGCAGAAAGGATCTGCGGTCCTCTGGCTGCTGAATGCAGCCACCGTATTCCTGACAGGTACCATGTTTCCGGTCAGCGTTCTTCCCCGGATTCTGCAGAAACTTTCCTTGCTGATTCCCATCACCTATTCGCTTAACGGCTTGCGTCTGGCTTTATTCCGGGGAGCGGGGTTCCGCGAGTTGACCACTCCCGTGCTGGCGTTGACCGTCTTCTCTGCTTTTCTCCTGCCTCCCAGCATCCTGTTCTTCTCCTGGGCGGTCCGCAAAGCAAAGCTTGAGGGCTCAATTGCCTTTTATTAGCGGATTTACAAGACCGGATAGCCGCGTGGAAGCGCAGACCTTCAGGCCTGTGGAATAGGTGCCAAAACGAGATTCCGCCGGGCTTAAGCCCCGGCGCTTCCACGCGGCCACATCAAGCGCAGGTCAGTTGACGACCGGGGCGATCTGCACTAGCCCGGCGCCTGAAGAGCGGCTTCCTGCGGTCGCCCTCGCCAGCATGCTGGCGCTGGGGATGCCTGTGCGCACGAATGACTTTTCGCAGTCTGCAGTGGAAGCTCCGCGCATATTCCCCTCCATGAACGCCAGCCCCGGACAGCGGGTACAGGAGCTCACGTGGGTGCAGGACAAGCACGTAGGCAGGTCGCGCAAATGGATCGAGCGGACCTCGTTCAACTCGGGCGAGTTTCGCCAGATGTCTATGAACCTTTGCCGGCGCAGGTTGCCGCTGGGCAGCGGGAACTGCACGCAGGGATACACATCACCATACGGTGAGATGTAGCAGAAAGTGTGGGCCGCGCTGCAGGGGATTTCATCCAGCGCCTCGTCGTTCGTCGGCGCAGGCGGGGCGCAGAATTCATCCACGTTGCCGACCAGCGCCGGATCGCGAAACGCCTCCCGCAGCGCGGCGCGCGGCGCACGCATGCGCAGCAATGACATGTCGCCATTCATCATGGGCGTGATGGTGGGATCGAGCGTGTAGCTGACGCCCATCTCCCCGGCCAGGCGCTGCACGGCGCCGGCGTCGAGCAGGTTCTGACGCATGAGCACGTTCGCGATGGTGACCTTCAGGCCCTGCATTTTCAGGAAGCGGATAGCGTCGAGAGTACGATGCAGCGAACCCGGCCTGGTGATACCGTCATGGACCTCCGCGCGGTGGGAGTAGACGCTGATTTGCACCTGCTCCACCCCGAGCTCGCGGATGCGGCACGCCTCCGGCTCGCGGATCAGCACGGCATTGGTCTTTAATTTGACGTTGAACAGGAGCGCCCGGGCGCGCTCCACGATTTGGAAACAATCGCGCCGCAGCAAAGGCTCACCCCCGCTGATCGTCAGAAACAAGACTCCCGCGTCTGCGAGCTGGCCAAGCACGTCCGAGATCTCAGCGGTGCTCATCTCGCCCTTGTCGTCGTGCTCGAGATAGCAATGCTCGCAGCGCTCGTTGCAGCGGTAGGTGATGTCAAGGTGCGCGCTAATGGGCACGCCCAGCGCCAGAGCCTTGGCGTTCAGTTCCGCCATCAGGCTCATCGACTCTCCGCGGGCGCGCCAATGGGCTGATCGGAGACGAGCAGGATGCCGCGACCGGCGAGTTCGTCCACCAGCGCCTCGGCATCGCGGTACGCAATCTCGGGTTCCACCTCGAACTCAGCGCAAACTGCGCTGGTCACAATGTCGGCGAGGGGCGTGCGGCCGTCTGCCGCCTCCCAGATCGCGGTGGCCACTGGGTTCAGAGTAAACAGCGTCGAATCCACCGCAGACATAATGATCATCTCATCGCCCAGCCTGCGGGCGGCTATCGCGCTGCTGTGCGCGATGTATTTGGTCGTCATCGGATCAGCTCCCATACCCGCTGGTCGGGGAAAAACGTGAGGCGTTGCACGGGGACCCTGGCGACAAACTCACAGGCGGCATCGAACACGCGCCGCACCAGGGCGGGGTCCTCCGCGAAGAAGAGAATGTTGCGCAACAGAAGCTGTATCGCTTCCGGGCGCGGCACCGCGTCGATACCGTTCTCCGGACCCTTGGCCAGGAGGTATACAGCAGCAATCGGCGCCGAAACGTTTTCGCCGATGCGCGCCAGTTCTCCGGCAAACGGTGTACCGAAGGCGCGGTATCCCTCGCCCTCGCGGCGCACGTAAGAAACTTCGTCCGTCAGCAGAGCGACATCCGGCGGGGCCAGGCGTGAGATCGTGGTCTTCCCTGCCCCCGAAAGGCCGGAGAACAGGAACGCGCGGCCGTCACGCACTACACTGGCCGAGTGCAGCAGGAATCCGCCTGCGTCAGCCAGCACGATCGAATGAATGATGCGCAAGATGGAATCAATGGCATAAGGGTTGGGCGATTGCTCCACCCGTCCGCGGCCCGAGCGCGGGTCCCACTCAGCATGGAAGTCCCCGCGGCGAAAAACCCAGCGGCCATTCTCGCATCTGACCCGGACATCTTCGTCAGGATCCATGCCGGCCGGCGTGTCCAGTTCAACATCAAACTCAAGCACGGGATCGCCGTCAGGATTGACGAAACCGTAATACCGCTCTTGCAGCATCTGTGCGAACTCGGGGTCTGCGGTCCGCAGGAGGACACCAACGCCGCCGACCTCGACCGTTACAGCATAAGGCGCAGACACTAGCTGGCGCATACTTCCTCCAGTGAGCAAGGCCCAGCAAGCGGTGCTCCCGGCACGCCCGTATATGGCGCGCTGGGGTGCCGAGTGACAGCTCGCAACCGTCTGCGAATCGCATGAAAGCGAAGTAGGATGTTGCAAAAAGTAGTGCTGGGGCGTGCCCCGAACGAAAGCAGGCGTCCGACCAGACCCGGCGCAGAAGGCGGACGCACTGCGCCCCCGCGCCGGATGGAGACCACGCGGCCCAGCAGTTCGTCGGAGCCGACGGGAGGATCAGGCGCTGCAAGCGCGTCACCCCTGGTCATCAGCTGCTTCTCGCTCTTGGCCAGCACACGATGGATGAAGAAACGGCCTTGGGCCAGGAAAAGCACAACATCTCCGGGTGCAATCTCGCGAAATGGGATGCGGTGGATTAGGACAACGTCTTCCGGCCAAAGCGAGGGCAGCATACTGGCGCCCGTGACCCGGAGACGAACTTCGCCGAACCGGCGAAGCACTTCCGCGACCAGCGAGCGTTTCAGCGCTTCCCGGGAGGTGGAGAGAACGGCCACTGCTGAACCCGCTGCCTATGAAACCTTCTTATTCGTCTTGCACTGCAACTGAGTGGGATCGATCTTCCCGCAGGACAAGGCCATGGTTTCAAAGACCCGTTCGTGACGGAACGCAGGTTTCTCATACGGTTTGCGCTTCGCGTGATCCAGCCTGGAAGATTGTGTGATGGAATCAGACATAGGCCATCCGTTGATACCAGAGTGACATCATGGTCAAATCTTGTGAACCTGCCTCCGAACTTTCCTCATTCTCCCCCAGAGTGCTAATTAAG
>DASQXC010000408.1:0-2527 GCA_035639935.1 Terriglobales bacterium | reverse complement strand
ATGCCGCGCATGACCAACACCTACATGCTGGCCGGCGAGGATGACCCGGCAGACATCATCCGCTCGGTCCAATTTGGCATCTTCGCCAAGCAGTTCGGCGGCGGGCAAGTTGACATCACCAACGGGAAGTTCGTTTTCTCCGCTTCGGAGGCGTACCTGATCGAGGACGGTCAGGTGACGGCACCGCTCAAGGGCTGCAGCCTGATCGGCAATGGTCCGGACGTGCTGACGCGCGTATCCATGGTTGGCAACGATCTGGCGCTTGACGAAGGCGTCGGCACTTGCGGCAAGGACGGCCAATCGGTACCGGTGGGCGTCGGCATCCCGACTATTAAGGTGGACCGCATCACCGTAGGGGGAACGAAGTCGTAAGGAATCGGGTCATCGGGTGATCGGGTCATCTGAAACAGCCCAGGAGCCCAGATCACCCTATGATCCGATCACCCGATGACCCGATTTTTTGAATGCTGACTGCTGAAAAGCAACTCGAAACTGATCTCAAGCAACTGGCCCATGACGTCGTGCGCCGGGCGGTTGCTGGTGGGGCTAGTGCGGCGGAAGCTGTCTTACATGATGGCTCGGAGTTCTCCACGGTCGTTCGGCTGGGGCAAGTCGAGACCCTGAAAGAAGCGGGGTCGCACGCGATGGGATTGCGCGTATTTTCCGGCCAGCGCGCCGCCAGTACCCATACCAGCGATTTTTCCGCCGATGGCCTCAAGCAACTTGTGGAAGGCGCGTTAGCGCTGGCGAAGCTCACCTCCGAAGACCCGCATGCCGGCCTTCCCGAACCCGCGCTGCTCGGCACCCTTTCCGGCGACCTCCAATTGTATTTTGAAGACGTCTACTCGCTGCCCACCGAGGAGCGCATCGCCCGAGCCCGCCGCGCCGAGGCCGCCGCCTTCGCCGCGGACCCGCGCATCCGCAACTCCGAGGGCGGCTCCTTCGATGCCGCGCAGAACCACAAAGTCATAGTCAACTCGCTGGGATTTGCCGGTGAATACAAAACCTCGTACTGTTCACTGGCTGCTGTGCCAATCGCGCAGATCGATGATTGCGCCATGCAGCGGGACTACTGGTTCTCGGTCGCGCGCACCCTGCGCAAGCTCGAGTCTCCAGAGCACGTGGGCCGGGTGGCGGCCGAACGCACCTTGCGCCGGCTGGGTGCACGGAAAATAAAAACGGTGCGTGTGCCTGTCGTCTTCGACCCTATGGTGGCGCGCTCGCTCCTGAACACGATCGCACAAGCGGTGAACGGTGACGCTGTTTATCGCGGCGCATCTTTCTTGGCGGGCAAACTCGGGCAGAAGGTCGCCGGTGGAAACGTCACTGTCGTGGATGATGGCACCCTGCCTGGCGGCTTCGGCACCAGCCCGTTCGATGATGAAGGGGTGCCGACTCAACGCACGGTGGTGATCGAGTCCGGTGTGCTGAAATCCTACCTGCTGAACACGTACACCGCGCGCAAACTTGGGCTCAAAACCACGGGCAACGCCTCTCGCGGGCTGGCCGGCAATCCTGGCATCAGTTCCGGCAACTTCTTCCTCCAGCCGGGCAGCCGGTCACCGCAACAGATCATCGCAGACGTACGGCAAGGAATCTATCTCACGGAATTTCTCGGTTTCGGGGTGAATCTGGTCACCGGCGACTACTCGCGCGGCGCCAGCGGAGTCTGGATCGAGAATGGTGAGCTGACCTACCCAGTCGAGGAGATCACAGTCGCCGGCAGCCTGCAAGACATGCTGAACAATGTTTCGGAGATCGGTAATGACCTGGAATTCCGCGGTTCCACCGCGGCCCCTACCTTACGCATCGACGGGATGACGGTTGCGGGGGAATAAGGATAACTGGCCACCTCTGCCCAAAATGTTCCACGAGGAACAATTTGTTGGATTTCGTGGGCCAAATCCCGTCGTTATTGGTAAATCCGCAGTGGTTTCTGCCGGTGTTGAGGGTTTTAGACCGCCACTCAGGATGAAAACTTCAGTTTTGCAGAGCACCGAGCCGCGCTTTTTCGCCCCCTATTAGATCTCCCGATAAGCCAGCCTCCCGATCACCCGATACGGCAAGGCAGCTAGCACTGAGTAGTAGAATCAATTTCATGGCCGCCGGCCAGAAGCCTTCAGAAACTCCCTTCTATCCCACTACGGCTGATGATTCGCCGGGACCGTGGCGCGCCATTGTCGCCGGTGTGGCGGTGTTAGCCGTCGTGCTGGGGCTGCTGGTCTGGATCAACCGCGGCAATCGCCCCGCTTCACAGACGCGAAATGCGTATGCGGACAAACTCCAAATATCGAATGTGAAAATGGCAGCCGCACAAAATTTCGTCGGTGGTACTGTCACCTATGTCGAAGGCAAAATCGCCAATGGCGGCGACAAGGTGGTGACTGGTGCGGTTGCCGAAGTCATCTTCCGCAACTCGCTCGGCGAAGTCGTGCAGAAGGAGCAGATTCCTGTGCGGGTTCTTGTCTGGCAAGGACCGGACCGCGACATCCTCGACCTGCACAGCGCGCCGCTGAAGCCCGGCGCC
>DASQXC010000407.1:0-5813 GCA_035639935.1 Terriglobales bacterium | reverse complement strand
ATCTCCGTTCCTCAGCGATTCCCAGCTCCGGATAGGGCTCGAACCCGAGACAGCATAAGCTTTTCCGCCGATTTATCGAAGAGTAATCAGGCCCTACTCTGCCTCCAGCAAACAGTACAGGAGGCAGGATGTCGAGATTTCGAACCGTTGCGTTACTGGCAGCCGCGTGCGGCATGCTTGTGGCAACGTCACACTCTTCCGGTCAGACCACCTATAGCAGCGTTGATCAGATGCCAGGTTGGCAGAGCTGCGACCGCTGCGCCGGTCCCGGCGGATTGGGCCCACTCACGAGCTACTCGATGAAGCAGGGCATCAGCTCGCCCTCGATGGATGGCAGGTCGGCCCAGTTTTTCCTGGGAGGCGCGGCTCCCTATGCCGCCGCTCTGTGGTGGAAGCAGCTCGGGGCCAACGATTCCCTCAAGCACTTCGTCTACGATCTCTGGTTCTACATCAAGACGCCATCGGTGGCGCAGGCGCTGGAGTTCGACGTCAACCAGACGGTGAACGGCAAAATGTACATTTTCGGCACCCAGTGCAACATCAAGGGCACGCACACCTGGGACGTCTGGGACTATTACAAGCGCTGGGTCTCGACCGGCATCGCCTGCAGTGCCCCCAGTGCTTATGCCTGGCACCATCTAATTTGGGAATTCGAGCGCACCTTGGCCGGCAAGGCGCACTTTATCGCCGTCACTCTCGATGGCAAGAAGACTTACGTCAACCGTTACCAGAGTCCGAAGCCCAAGAGCACGCGCGAGCTCAATGTCGCCTTTCAGATGGACGGCAATAGCAGCATGACTGATTACAGCGTTTGGCTAGATAAAGTAACGCTGAAGGCGTGGTGAATATTGGGCCCTGAGCCTTTCCCGGTATAGGTCTATCTTGGTTCCTTTACTGCCACCGCCACGCCATCGCGCAGTGGAATGATGACCGGGAACAACTCACGCGCGCCGTATAGCAATGAGTTAAATTCCAGGATGGCGCGGGTGGAGGCCTCGGCTGGATTCTTCTCGGTGACGCGCCCACTCCACAGCACGTTATCAGTAACGAACAACCCGCCGGGCTTCAGGCGCGGCACGGCCAAACGAAAAACTCGGGGATAATCTTGTTTGTCAACGTCGTTGAAGATAATGTCGAGCGACTCCGGCTTATGTTCCGACAGGATCTCGAGCGCATCTCCGACGCGCAGCTCGATGTGTTCAGCCACGCCCGCACGCTGGAAATTCCGGCGCGCCTCCTCGGCATTCCTGGAATCGCCGTCGGTGTAGATGACCCGCCCTTCCCTGCCTACACCCCGCGCCCACCAGATCGTGGAATAGCCGATCGCGGAACCCATCTCAAACACGGTGCGCGCCCCTGAGGTGCGCGCAAGCAAATAGAAGAGCCTTCCCACCGCCGGGCCGACGATGGGGATTTTGCGGCGCGCAGCCTCGTCCTCCATCTCGGCGAGTGCCTCGTCGCGCTGGGGCAAAATCTCATAGATGTACTGCTCGACGGGCTCGCTCGTGATGCTCGAGACCATCCAGTAAGCGCGTTGCGGAGGTTTGGGTGCAGGCTTACTCATCTGTTATGCGCTTGTGAAGGGGCACGCCTTCCGAAACAGCGGTGTCTGCGACTCTTTCAGCATCCTGCAAAGCCGCCCGTTCAGCCTGTTCTTTTCGGCACGACTGAAGTTGTGCCCTTCACAAAGGATTTAGCCTCACATAAGGCTAGTTCTAAGAAAAAACCTGCCCTGGCTTCATCTCCAGGATTTCGGCATCCTTCACCAATTTCTTCAATTCGGCGGGCGTGCCGCTCAGGACGGGAAAGGTGCCGAAGTGCATGGGGATGACCATCTTCGGTTTCAACAGCCGGCTAGCGTAAGCGGCCTCGCGCGGCGACATGGTGAAGTGATCGCCGATGGGCAACATCACGATCTCGGGCGCGTAGAGCTCTCGGATGATTTGCATGTCGCCGAAGACGTTGGTATCGCCTGCATGGTAGATCTTGACCCCATTTTCGAATTCCAGAACATAACCGCACGCCTCACCGCCGTAAAGAATCTGATCGCCGTCTTGGATGCCGCAGGAATGATCAGCGTGCACCATAGTGACGCGCACGTCTCCCAACTTCTGGGTGCCCCCTTTATTCATTGGCGAAATTTGCTTAGCGCCCTTCTTTTCCATCCAGGCACAAAGTTCGAAGATGCCCACGACCGTGGGATTGTGCTCTTTGGCGATGGCCACCGCATCCCCAATGTGGTCGAAGTGGCCGTGCGTGCACAGCATCAGATCGAGCTTCTTGAGCTTCTTGTCAGCCTCGGGACACATCGGGTTTCCCATCACCCAGGGATCAACCAGCATTGCCTTGCCGGCCGGGGTCTCGATGCGAAACGTGGCATGCCCTAGCCAGGTCAGCTTGATGCCTTTCAGATCCATGAGTTCACCTTGCGCCTAGCGAACTATGGCCGGGCCTTGCAGACGAGTCGCTGGCCTTCGGCAGAAAACAAGGTTAGGCGGCTTGTGTCCAGGCCTTCCACCCTCCGGCCAGCGAAATGGGGTTCTTATAGCCCATTCTCTTTAGGCTCTGGGCGGCCAAGGCGGAGCGGCTGCCGCCGCCGCAATAGAGGACCACTTTCGCGTTCTTGTCGGGAGCAGCCTCATCGATGTGCAACTCCAGCGTGCCGCGCGGAATCGGGATGGCGCCGGGAATAGTGCCGCGTGACACTTCATCGGGTTCACGCACGTCCACCAGCACGAAACGCTCACCTGCCTGCTGCATGCGCTTGAGTTCGACCACCTGAATCTCACTGATCTCCTTTTTGGCCTCATTGACCAGTTGATGAAATTCCGGCAGAACCATATCCACGTACCTCCGATTGCAAAACCTCCGATTTTAGACTAGTTCCACCGCTAATGTACCCCCTGTCATCCTGGGCAAGCGCGAGCTGAGCCCACGGGCGAAGCGAGCGCGACGCTAAGAATCTTGATAACGCCAGACGGGCGAACCGCCGACAGCAGGGGCGCGCGTGTCGGCAGCCGGAAAAGCACCGCAGATCCCGCCCCAAGGAACCGCAGGGGCCTGAAGACAGACAGTAGATCCTTCGCTCGCGCTCGGTCGCAACGCTCCCTCGCGCGGCTCTGCAGAAACTCATTGCGCAACTCCTTGTGCCGGAACGAGTTGGAAACCCTGCTTGGCAGCTTGTTTCTTCAGCGACAGCAGTTGCTGTTCACGGAACTTTTGCTCGTAGTATTCGGCTCCCTTGTCAACGTAATCGTTGCCAAACCGCAGCGCGCGGTAGATCAAAACCGCAAGCTGGCGAGCCATGGCGGTGATGGCTCTGGGGGCACCGAGCCCCGTTTCACCGAAGTCTGCCTTTAGCTATGCAAGGCCGCAGAGCCGTTTAAATTCCGGGTCCTCGCGCAAGCACGCCAGGTCAGGATCCCTTGCTGCCCAGTCGAGATTGCCGTACCCGGCTTCGCGCGCCCGCTTGAGCATGTCCAGCGCCTCCGCCTTCTTTTGCAGGGCGCCATACGTGCAGGCAGCGTTATAGAGGACACTGCTATCGCCGGGGCGCAGGGCGACGGCGGTCTGCAGATGGCGGATGGCATCGTCCTGGTTGCCGGTGTTGGCGTAATTGCCGGCCAGCAGAATGCGTGCGCGCACGTCCTCAGGCACGAGTTCAAGCTGCCGTTCCAGGACAGCGCTCATGCGCTCCCGCACCCGCTGCGCGCGGTCCTTCTCGCCCAGGCGTTCCAGCGCCATGGTGTATGGAATGTACACATTGTAATCGTCGCCGTTGGCCTCGAGCGCGCGGTCTGTCAGTTCCGCCGCTTCCCGGAACCGGCCAGAGGCGAAATAAGCGCGACCGAGCACGTTGTAAGCCCCTTCGCAATCGCACCTGCGATCGATGGCCACGCGGGCGTAGTGGATGGCGTCCTCGTATTTCTTTTGCGCGTAGCACAAGCGACCCCGGCCTACGGCCACTTCCGCCAGTTGCGGCTCCAAGGCAGCGGCGCGGTCGCAGGCGGCAATTCCTTTTTCAATCCAGGGCTGGGTCCGCTCCCGCAGCTCATAGATCAATCCGCAAACATTGGCAACGCTAGCGTGGGCCAACGCAAAATTTGGATCCAACTTGATGGCCTGCTCAAACATCTGCAGGGCAAAATCCAGGTTCTCGCGACGGGCATAGCTTCGTCCCCGCAGGTAGTAGTCATATGCTTGCAGGTTTTCCGTAGGCTTGCGGGCGATCGTCTTTTCCTGCTGGGGCGAAAGCGTAATGCGCAGCGCCTGCGCGATGCTGCGCGCGATTTCGTCCTGGATGGCGAAGACGTCTTCCAGTTGCCGGTCATAGCGTTCGGCCCAGGCGGAATGCCGGGTGCGCGTCTCAACCAATTGCGCGGTGATGCGCAGCCGGTTGCCAGCACGCCGAATGCTTCCTTCCAGCACATACGCCGCATTCAACTGCTGTCCCACTTCGGGTGCGGTGAAATGTTTGTCGCGGAAGGCCAGGATCTCCGACCGGGGAAAGACCTTCAACTGAGTGATCTTGGAAAGCTCAGTGATGATGTCCTCGGTCATGCCATCGCGGAAGTATTCATCTTCCTTGGCTCCGCTCAGGTTCTCGAAGTAAAGCACGGCCACCGACTGCGCCTCGGACGCCACTTGCGCGTGGATGCCCGGCTTTTGGGCCGGCTTCTGTCCCGATTCGCGATCACGCTTTAGCCGCTTCAGGTCCGTTTTCAACTCCGTCGCGGTCTGATAACGCAGATCGCGGTCTTTCTCGATCGCCTTATTGATGATGCGCTCCAGCTCCGCCGGCAACTGTGGGTTTAGCCGCAGCGGCGAGCGGGGTGTCCCGTGCAGGATCGCGTCGAAAATCACCGCCGAGGTGTTCCCTTCGAACGCCAGCTTGCCGGTGGCCATCTCATACACCACGGCGCCAAAGCTGAAAATATCGGAACGCGCATCCAGTTCTTCGCCCCGCGCTTGCTCGGGTGACATATAGGCCACAGTTCCTAGCGAGGAACCAGGACTGGTCAGGTGGTCCTCGGTGACGGTCACGCCCGACGCGCCCACGGCCTCCGCTACCCTCCGCCTGAGCGGCAGCTTCGCCAGTCCGAAATCCAGGACCTTGGCCTGGCCGGTGCGGGTTACGAAAATATTGGCGGGCTTAATATCGCGGTGTACGATCCCGCGCGAGTGCGCGGCTTCCAGTGCTTCGGCAATCTGTATAGTCAGTTCGAGCAACGCGTCAAGCTTCAGCGGCCTACCCTCAATCATGTATTTCAGAGTGTTACCTTCCAGCAGTTCCATGACAATGAACGGATGGCCGTCGTGCTGACCGATCTCGTGAATGATACAGATGTTGGGATGATTGAGTGCCGCCGCGGCGCGCGCCTCGCGCGAGAAACGCTCCACTGCCTGCTTGTCCTGGGCGGCTTCCGGGGGAAGGAATTTCAAGGCGACCGCTCGACCCAGGCGAGTATCTTCAGCACGGTAGACTACGCCCATCCCGCCGCCGCCTAATCTATCGAGAATGCGGTAATGCGAAACTGTGCGGTTATTCATGAACATGAAGGCAGGTCCCCCGAGAAGTGGCCGCCATCTTAAGGCCCATCTCCCACTGAGTCAATGAACAATGCTAATGAGCGACAGCGAGACCGACCGGATTGGCGCCTCCAGTGTTCACCGCCGAACCGCTTTGGGTCAGTGTGCCGGGGATAGGTGTGCAAGGCGGAGTTGTGCAGGACGAGGCGCTGGTGACGCTGAACACCAGGATGGTGCCGTGATCGTAGTCGGTAACGTACAGGAAATGGCCGGGGCCGGTGGCG
>DASQXC010000406.1:0-4200 GCA_035639935.1 Terriglobales bacterium | reverse complement strand
CCCAACTCGGCGCCCAGCCCCGACCGCTTCAACCAGTTCCGGGTTCGCCTGGGCTATGGCAATTTGAACAAGCGCGGCATCAATGCCGCCGCCAATATCGGCTTCGACGGCAACCTTAATTTTCTGGAATATGCCGCCTTCCAGACCAGCTATAACTGGGAGTGCTGCGGCTTGAGCTTTGAGTACCGTCGCTACGCGCTAGGCTCGGTCCGCAATGAGAACCAGTTCCGTTTTGCCTTCACCCTGGCCAATATAGCCACATTCGGCAACTTGAAGCGGCAGGAGCGGCTCTACTGACGAGCACTCAGCATTCAGTACTCAGCGCGGGAGCCGTCGCAAGCCACGGATTCTAACGGATGACTCTCTTGCTGAGTGCCGAGTGCTGAGTGCCGAGTGCTGCTGAGTGCTAATATCTTTGCGTGGATTTGTCCGCCAAACGCGCTGCTCTGGATGCGCGTTTGCGCTCGCTGGGACGGCTGCTGGTCGCCTATTCTGGCGGTGTGGACTCGGCCTTTCTCGCCTGGGCCGCGCACCACGTGCTGGGCGAACGCATGCTGGCGGTTCTGGCGGATTCCCGTTCGCTGGCCCGCACGCATTTGCGAGACGCGCTGGCGTTCGCGCAGGAGCAGCACATTCCGCTGGAGATCGTGCACACCGCTGAATTTGCCCGCCCCGAGTACGTGCGCAACGACGCCGCACGCTGTTTCTACTGCAAAGACGAGCTTTTCACGGTAATGCAGCACATCCGCGCGTCTCGCGGATTTGACGCGGTGGCATATGGGGTCAACCTTGATGATCAGGGCGACTTCCGCCCCGGGCAGCAGGCTGCGAACCAGCACGGAGTCGCGGCGCCACTTCTTGAAGCAGGGCTGACAAAAGCCGAGATCCGCCAAATGGCTCGCGACGCCAGCCTGCGTGTGTGGGACAAACCGGCGTCAGCGTGTTTGTCCTCGCGGGTGGAATATGGCCGCCCCGTCACACCGGAAGTGCTGGCCGTGATTGAACGCGGCGAAGATGCTCTGCGGGGGCTGGGATTCCGGCAATTTCGCGTCCGGTACCACGGAGACATCGTGCGCCTCGAGATCGCGCCGGAGGAAATGCCACGTGCCTTGACCACGGCCATGGCCGCCGAGTTTACTCGCATATTCAAAGGACTCGGCTTCGCCTACGTCACTCTTGATCTGGAAGGCTTCCGCTCGGGCTCGATGAATGCTGTCTTACCGCTGAGCTTGCTGCGGGCCTAAAATATCAATATGCAACGGAAGCTTGTTTTCTGGGACGTGGATACGCAGGTGGACTTCATGCTGCCAGAAGGTAAGCTCTACGTGCCTGGGGCTGAGACCATCATTCCAACGCTGGCCCAGCTTAGCCATTGGGCCGTAAAACATCGTGTGCTGGTGGTCGCGTCAGCCGACGCACACCAGCCCAATGACGAGGAATTCAGCCAATATCCCCCGCACTGCCTAGCGGGCACTCCGGGGCAAAGAAAAATCCCGGAGACTTCGCTCGCACCACAGTTCATCATTTCCAACCGCCCCGGAGCGGAGCTCCCCAATCCTGAGCTGTTCCAGCAGGTCGTTCTCGAGAAGCAAGAGTTCGATGTGTTCACCAACCCCAGTGCCGATGCGTTTTTGGGCCGCTTGGGCAAGCCTGAGATCGTGCTCTACGGGGTAGTCACGGAGATTTGCGTCTCCTCCGCCACCCGCGGGCTGCTGGATCGCGGCCACCGCGTCACCTTAGTGGAAGACGCGATCCAGCACTTGGATCAAGAGAAAGCGAGTGCCTTCCTCGAAGAAGTGCGGGCCCGAGGCGGCCGCATCCTCACTGCCGAGAGCTTGCTGAGTTCCAGCGCCGCGGCCTGAACAGCAACTCGGTAACGTCACGAATCCTCAGACTATTCCAGGCCATCCTATACAATGTTTCGCCGCTGAACTCATCTCCTAGTTGCAGCCTGGCGCTGCACGGCAGGTCGTGCATGAGTGTTAAGTCTGAGTCGTCGCCCTCAGTAGTTTTGGAAACAGAGTCAACCCGTGGGCTGGAAGTCAGCACGCGCACTGCTGGGATATCCGCTGCTCAGCAGTTGGATCAACTGTGCATCAACACGATTCGCTTCCTTGCGGTGGATGCTGTCGAGCAAGCGCATTCGGGACATCCCGGATTACCACTGGGCGCGGCACCCATGGCTTATGTGCTGTGGGATCGTTTTCTGCGTCACAATCCGCACAATCCGCACTGGTTCAACCGCGACCGCTTCATCCTCTCCGCTGGGCACGGCTCCATGTTGCTCTACGCGCTGCTTCACCTTACCGGATACGACCTGCCGTTGAGCGAGATCCAACGGTTTCGTCAGTGGGGCAGCAAAACTGCGGGACACCCGGAATCCGAATTGGCGCCGGGAGTCGAGGTGACCACCGGCCCGCTTGGACAGGGCTTCGGCATGGGAGTTGGCATGGCGATAGCCGAGGCCTATCTTGCGAGCTACTTCGCTCGTCGGGGGTTCAACATCGTGGACCACTACACCTACGCCCTCGTGAGTGACGGCGATCTGATGGAAGGTGTCTCGTCGGAAGCGGCATCGCTCGCCGGTCATCTCAAACTTGGCAAGCTGATCTATTTTTACGACAGTAATAGCGTGTCGCTTGAAGGTCCTACCAGCGCCGCATTCACCGAAGACGTAAGCGGCAGGTTCCGCAGTTATGGCTGGCAGGTGCTGAATGTTCCCGACGGCAATCACCTGGACGCCGTAGACGCCGCTATCCGTTTGGCGCAGGCAGACAGCGGCCGGCCTTCGCTGATAGTGGTGCGCACCCATATCGGCTATGGCAGCCCGAAGCAAGATACCTTTGAAGCGCACGGAGAGCCCCTCGGACCCGAGGCGGCCCGCATCACCAAACAGAATCTAGGATGGCCGCTTGAGCCTGCGTTCTACATCCCGGAAGAAGCGCGGGCGCACCTTGGAAAAGCAGTCGAGCGAGGAGCAGAACTTGAGTCCAAGTGGAACGATTTATTTGAGCAATACCGCCGGCAATATTCTGATGAAGCCGCGCAATTGGAACGCATGATCCGAGGCGAGCTTCCGGAGAATTGGGCCGCGGACCTGCCGTGGTTCAAGCCAGAGCCGGCCGGCGTTGCCACGCGCGTCGCCTCGGGCAAGGTGATGAACGCTATCGCCCGGCGCCTGCCGGAATTTATCGGCGGCTCTGCCGACTTGAATCCCTCTACTAAGACCTACCTCGCCGGCTACGGCGATTTCGGCTCCAGCAGTGACGGCGGCCGCAACCTCCATTTTGGCGTGCGCGAGCATGCGATGGGCACGATCGTGAATGGCATGGCGATGCATGGGGGCGTTATTCCCTACGGCGCGACCTTCTTTGTGTTTACCGATTACATGCGGCCGTCGCTGCGGATAGCGTCCATCATGGAGAGCCATTCGATCTTCGTGTTGACACACGACAGCATCGGCCTTGGCGAAGACGGGCCAACACACCAGCCGATCGAGCACCTGACCAGCCTGCGGGCGATGCCGAACATGACGGTGCTGCGCCCCGCCGATGCCAACGAAACCACCGCGGCTTGGCGGATCGCCATCGAGCGGCGCGGCCCTGTGTGCCTTGTGTTGACGCGGCAGAACCTGCCCATCATGGATCCCGACAAATATCCGCTGCGCGAGGGCGTCGCGCGCGGAGCTTACATACTTGCCGGCGAACAGGAACGTCCCGCGTTCATCCTCATCGCCAGCGGATCGGAAGTGCAACTCGCGCTTGCGGCGCGGGACAAGTTGGCCGAACAGAAGATCCCGGCGCGTGTGGTATCGATGCCAAGCTGGGAATTGTTCGAGGAACAATCGTCCGAGTATCGGCAACAGGTGCTCCCCAAAGATGTTCCGAAGCTCGCCATTGAAGCCGGTGCCACGCTCGGCTGGTACAAGTATGTTGGCGAAAACGGCGCGGTCATCGGTGTAGACCGCTTTGGCGCGTCGGCGCCAGGGAAAATCGTCATGGAAAAACTCGGGCTCAATGTGGACAACGTGGTGCAACACGCACTGCGGCTGTTGGACGGTAAAGCATGAGAGTCGCCATCGCCGCCGATCACGCCGGATTCCCATTGAAGCAGGAGTTGGCGCCCTGGCTGCGCGCTTCCGGCTACGAGCTCACCGATCTGGGAACTAACAGCGCAGAGCCGGTGGATTATCCCGACTAC
>DASQXC010000405.1:0-5244 GCA_035639935.1 Terriglobales bacterium | reverse complement strand
AGGCCGCCGCCATCCTGGGCATCAGCCGCAAGACGCTGCTGGAGAAGCGTAAGCGCTACGGGCTGGGTTGAACGGACAAGAACGCCACGGATTTACACGGATAAAGATGGATCAAAAAGAGGAATAATCCGTTGTATCCGTGATAATCCGTGGCCTTTTTTTCTTTGCTCTCTGTGATTAAATCTCCTTCATGAAGCTGAAAGTCGCCTGGATTGGGAAGACGAAATCGGCTGCTATCAAGGCGCTCACTGATGAATATCTCGATCGGCTCTCGCACCACGGCGATATCGAAGGCACTGAACTGGCGAGCGAGGAAGCGCTGCTCAAGATGGTCAACTCCTCAAAGACGCCGCCCACGCTGGTTCTGCTTGACCAGCACGGACGCCAGCTTACCTCCGAAGAACTGGCCGAAATGCTGGAGGCGCACCAGGTCCGGGGAACGCAATCGCTGCTCTTTGCCGTTGGGCCGGCGGACGGGTTCACACAGCAGGCGCGCCACGCCGCCAACCTTATCCTCTCCCTCGGCAAGATGACCTTGGCGCACGAACTGGCACGCGTGGTTCTGCTCGAACAACTGTATCGCGGATTTACAATCGTCAAGGGTCATCCGTATCACCGCAGTAGCAGTAGCAGTAGCCAGTAGCCAGTCACCAGTCGCCATAACTGGCGACCGGCGACTGAGGACTACTCTATGGCAGACATCCGTCGCGGCCTGATCATCGTCAACACCGGCCCGGGGAAAGGCAAAACCACCGCGGCCATGGGCACCGCTTTGCGTGCTGTCGGGCAAGGGATGAAGGTACTCATGCTGCAGTTTCTGAAGGGCTCCTGGCATTACGGTGAGCTGGATGCCGTGAAAGCCTTCGGTGACAGCTTCATCATGAAGCAAATGGGACGCGGGTTCGTGAAGGTGGGCGGTACAGAACCCGATCCCGAAGACGTGAGGTTAGTGGAGGAGGCGTGGAACGAGGCCCGCGAGGCCATCCTTTCCAGCCAGTGGGACATGGTCATCCTGGACGAGATCAATTACGCTATCAGCTACGGCATGCTGGATCCGGCCAAGGTCGTCGAAGTCCTGCAGCAAAAGCCGGAAATGGTGCACGTCATCTTGACCGGACGCAACGCACATCCGAAAATCGTTGAGCTTGCCGACACCGTTACTGAAATGCGGCAGGTGAAGCACGCGTACGAGAGAGGCGTCGAAGCGCAGCGAGGGATAGAATATTGAATCATTGAATCATTGAGTCATTGTTTTCGTCTTTTCAATGACTCAATGAGACAATGACTCAATCCCTATGACTTGGTTCAAGCGGCAGACCGGCGGAGTGGACGCATCGGGCGAAAAGCGCGTGCGCACCGAAGGGCTCTGGGTCAAATGCGAGAGCTGCCGCAAGATCATCTGGAAAAAAGATCTGGAAGCGAACCTGAACGTTTGCCCTAACTGCGACCGGCACTTCCGCATCGACGCGCGGGCGCGCCTGGCGCAACTGCTGGACGAGGGCAAGTACGAAACCTTCGACGACGGCCTGGCCTCCACCGATCCGTTGAAATTCGCCGACCTGAAGGCCTATAGCCAGCGGTTGCGGCAATCGCAGAAGGACACCGGGCTGAACGACGCAGTCATCAATGCCGCGGGGACGCTGGAAGCACGGCCGGTCATCGTTTCGGCCATGGAGTATGCCTTTATCGGCGGGAGCATGGGCGCAGTAGTGGGCGAGAAGATCACGCGCGCCATAGAGCGAGCCACCGCCGACGGCCGCCCCCTGATCGTGGTTTCGGCCTCCGGCGGGGCGCGCATGATGGAAGGCGTGGTCAGCCTCATGCAGCTTGCCAAGATCTCGGCAGCGCTAGCGCGCATGGACCAGGCCCGGGTGCCGTACATCTCCGTGCTCACCGATCCCACAACTGGAGGCGTGACCGCCTCTTACGCCATGTTGGGGGACCTCAACATAGCCGAACCTGGGGCGCTGATCGGGTTCGCCGGCCCGCGCGTGATAGAACAAACCATCCGCCAGAAGTTGCCCGAAGGTTTCCAGCGCAGCGAGTTCCTCCTGCAGCATGGGATGCTGGATGCGGTGGTGCCGCGTAAAGAGCTGAAACCGTACATTGCGCGCTCGCTGGCGTTCATGAGCAATTAGCATTCAGCAGTCAGCATTCAGTCAAACCAGATCCTTCCGCCGGGTGGGTGCCGCTGGTGGCCGAGCGCTTATAATTCCTGCAGGATTTCGGCTCAGCCGTGCTTTTGCTGAATGCTGATGCTGAATGCTGACTGCTGATTGCTGACTGCCTACCAAAATGCGGTAGAGCGCCTCTATGCTCTAGGCCATGAGCTCTCCGACGCGCGCTCGGAACGTTTCAAGCTGGCGCACATGCGGTCGATCCTGCGCGAATTGGGCGATCCGCAGCGACGATTCGCAAGCGTGCTGATCGCCGGGACGAACGGCAAAGGCTCAACCGCGGCAACTTTAGCCTCAATCCTGCGTAGCGCCGGGCATCGTACCGGGCTTTACACTTCCCCGCACCTGCTTCGTGTCAACGAACGTATCAGCATCAACGGAACGGAAATCAGCGATCAACAATTTGGCGACCTCCACCAGCGGGTGGAAGGGGTGGCAGACCGGCTGGTCGAGGCCGGCGATTTGCCCTCTCACGCCAGCTTCTTCGAGGTGCTCACCGCAATCGCGTTCGACTACTTCGCGCGAGCGGAGGTGGACATTGCGGTTCTGGAAGTCGGCATGGGCGGCCGCCTTGATGCCACCAATGTGGTCGAGCCGGTGGTCTCGGTCATTACTGACATCGCGCTCGATCATCAAAAGTTTCTGGGAGACACTATCACCGAGATTGCTCGCGAGAAGGTAGGGATCATCCGTCCCGGCGGTGTGGTGGTTACGCTGCCGCAGCATCCTGAAGCCAATGCCGTGATCGGCAACACCGTTTTTGAACGCGCAGCCCGGGCGGTGAGCGCCGTAGCTTACGTGCCGCTGGTCGCGCCGGGAGCCAAAGAAATCCCAGGCATCGCCCCCGACGGTGTGCGCACGTGTTATCCCTTGCGAGTCATGGGACAAGACATCCTTGTGGACTCGCCGCTGGTGGGCCGTCACCAACTGCGCAACATCGCGCTTGCGATTGCCGCGGCGGAAGAGCTGAACCGTTCGGGTTTGTCTGTGACCGCGCGTGACATCGAGCGCGGCGTCCGCGGGACGCGCTGGCCGGGACGCTTCCAGCGCCTCCCCGCCAGCATCGGCTGGCCAGAAATCATCCTCGATGTAGCGCACAATCCCGCCGGCGCCTGGGCGCTGCGTTCCGCTTTGTCGGAATATGCGGGAGACCGGCCACTGGTGCTGGTCTTCGGGGTGATGCGCGACAAGGCCATCGGGGAGATGGCGGAGATCCTGTTTCCCTTGGCCGAGCACGTGATTGCCACGCGCGCCGGCAACCCACGCTCCGCCAGCCCAGAGGAGATACAGAGAGCCGGTACCCGCACCGGCGTGGAAATCACAGCGGTACCGATCGTTGCTGACGCGCTGGTGCGCGCCTCGCGGCTCGTGACGCAAAACGGCATCGTGGTGATCACAGGATCAATTTACGTGGTAGGCGAAGCCCTGGATGCAATCAGGTCATCGGGTGATCGGGGCATCGGGTGATCGGAAGCGCCGCCCCAGCTTCTTTTCATACGCCCGGCGTCCGCGCTCTTCTCGTGAAACAGCAATCTCGACTCAAGCACTTTTTCAGCCGGCTGCGCTCCTACTTTATCTTCGACCCGCTGATCTGGGTTTACACCGTAATCATGGGGAGCCTGTCGTTGCTGTCATCCCTGGTGGACCGCGACGGGCGCATTCAGCACTGGTTTGCGGTGACCTGGTCGAAGATGATTCTGAAGACCATCGGCGTGCCACTCACACTTCGCGGGATGGAAAGGATTGATACCACGCGGCCCCACATGTATGCGTTGAACCACCTCTCGGCGCTGGACATTCCGGCCGTCTACGTTGCCCTGCCCTGCCATTTCCGCATCATGGCCAAACAGGAGCTGTTTCGGTATCCCTTCATGGGCTGGCACATGCGTCGCTCGGGACAGGTCTCCATTGAACGTGACAATGCCAGCACGTCCATGCGTAGCCTGAACCGCGCCGCGGCTATTCTCAAAAGCGGACAGCCCCTCGTAGTCTTTCCTGAGGGCGGGCGCTCGGCAACCGGGCAGGTGAAGCCGTTCCTGCCGGGAGTATTCTACGTAGCCATCAAGGCCGGTGTGGACGTGGTGCCGATGGCGCTGGTCGGGACTTACGAGGTGGTGCCGATGAATACCTTCCACATCAAGCCACGACCTGTGGAGCTGCTGGTCGGGGAACCGATATCTTCGGCGGGATACGGCCCGCGCCAGATGGACCAACTCGCAGCCAAGGTGCAGAAAGCGGTCGAGGATCTGTACTACTCGCGGGCGGAAGTGCCGCGGCCAGAGAAGGCTTCGAGCCCAGACGGAACAGCGGGAATTGAGTCATTGAGCCATTGATTTATTGAAACACTGATGCGTTGCCGTCGGCTCTCGGTCGTCGGTCGTCGGCCGTTAAGCGAGTTGGCCGACGACCGATGACCGACCCACCGACGACGAGCAGCTTTAATGACTCAATGATTCAATGATTCAATGACTCAATGATTCAATGACTCAATGATTCAATGGCTCAATGCCGCAATGGCCCGCAATGGCCCGCAATGGCCCAATGACTCAATCCTTAAGGATCGCTCTTGTCCTAAACTGACAACATGAGGCCTCGCATCGCCATTCCCGTGCCACATTCCGGTAAGCCGGACTACGCCCAGCGCTCCCTGCCGCAATACTTGCGGGCAGTCGAACAGTCGGGCGGAGAGCCAGTGGTGATTCAGCTCCAGCAGGAGCCGGAGGAGATCGCCAAGGCTATCGCCGGATGCCATGCGGTGCTGCTGCCGGGCAGCGCCGCCGACATTGATCCCCAGAAATATGGCGCCCAGAAGCATCCCAAGACCGAACCCGCTGACCCCAAGCGCGATACCGCCGACGAGCTTCTGCTCCAGGACGCCTACAACATGGGAAAGCCGGTGTTAGGCATCTGCTACGGCTTGCAGATGCTGAACGTGTACAGCACCGGCACTTTGGTCCAGCACATCGAATCACCCGTGAATCACGCCGCCGGGCGTATGGTGCCGCAGGCACATACAGTGCGCGTCGATCCTCTCTCGCGGCTGGCCGGTCTGCTCCCTAGTCAGAAA
>DASQXC010000404.1:0-6532 GCA_035639935.1 Terriglobales bacterium | reverse complement strand
CCGGCCGAGCGCCTCGAGGAATTGAAGCACACACTGTCGGAGGCGCGCGGCCAGCAGCCGGAGATCACGTTCGCCGGCACTGGATTCTTTCCTACGCCGAAATCAGCGCGGGTGTTCTGGGTGGGAATTCAGGCGGGCACGGAACTGGCCTCATTGGCGAGCACGATCGATGCGGCCACTTCTGGGCTAGGAATCGAGAGGGAGAAGCGTGCGTTCTCGCCCCACCTCACGCTGGCGCGGATCGGCTCGGGGCGGCCGCAGCGCATGTCTTCTGACCGCGTCAACTCCAGCTTCAAACGTTTGCAGGAAAAGTTGATGCCAATGCCCGCGCCTGCCTTCGGTACAATGTGCCCCCGCGAGTTCTTCCTTTTCGAAAGCAAGCTGTCACCGAAGGGCGCAGTGTACACCAAGCTCCAAGCCTTCGCGCTGCAAGAGCGGCAGGCGACGACCGGCGACTGATGTCCTTCTACATCGCCACCGCGGTGATCGCCTACCTGCTGGGGTCGATTCCCTTCGGATATATTCTGGTGCGAGCTTTCCGGGGGAAGGACATACGTGAATCGGGCAGTGGAAACATCGGTGCCACCAATGTGGCGCGCTCCTCGCCCGCACTGGGCGCGCTAACTCTACTACTGGACGCAACCAAGGGTTTGCTCGCAGTGACCGCCGGATCGCTGCTCGCAGCAAGTGCCGACCGGGCCGCCGTGTCCAGGCATCCGCTGATGGATACGAGGAGCGAGCCGCTTTTCGCCTTTGCAGCCATTGCGGCTTTGTTCGTGGTGATCGGCCACATGTTTCCCCTCTGGCTTAAGTTTCGCGGTGGCAAAGGGGTCGCTACCAGCATTGGAGTCTTTCTCGCGCTGGCCCCCCGGACGCTGCTGGTTGTGCTGGCGCTTTTCCTGGCAATTGTGGCGGCTTTCCGTTACATATCGCTGGGTTCGATCATCGTGGCCGCTGTATTCCCACTCATCGCATACTGCTTGCACGATTACCATTCTTCCCGCGCAATATTGGCTGTCACCTGCGCGATCGCGGTACTGATCATCATCCAGCACCGCAACAACCTTCGCCGGTTACTGGCGGGCGCCGAGCCGCGTTTCGTGCTCAAGAGGCGGGCATGAGCAACATCGCCGTCATTGGGGGAGGCGCATGGGGAACAGGCTTGGCGGTCGTGCTCGGCCGCAAAGGCACGCATCGCGTGCGCATGTGGGTGTACGAAAAGGAAGTTTGCCAAGCCATCAACCTGCGGCACGACAATGAAGCGTTCCTCCCCGGACAGCGCATCCCAGAAACCGTGTGCGCCACGAACAGCCTCGAAGAGGCACTCCTCGGTGCCGAGATGGTGGTCAGTGTGATGCCGTCCCACCACGTGCGCGCACTCTTTCGCCAGATGCAGCCGCACCTGCGCCCGGAGATGCTGTTCGTCAGCGCCACCAAGGGTCTCGAGAACGAGAGCTTGCTGCGCATGACCGAGGTCATCAAGGAAGTACTAAGCGTACGTTCGCGCGACGGCTTCGATCCCCGCATTGGCGCGCTGAGCGGCCCTTCTTTCGCCCTGGAGGTTGCGCGCGGCGATCCCACGGCGATCACCATCGCCTCCAGGGATAGCGATCTTGCACAGCGGGTGCAGGCGGACTTCAGCGATCCCTGCTTCCGCGTCTATACCAATGACGACGTGACGGGTGTGGAGTTGGGAGGCGCACTGAAGAACATAATTGCCATCGCCGCCGGCGTCTGCGATGGCCTGGGACTGGGACATAACAGCGTGGCCGCGCTCATCACGCGCGGACTGGCCGAGATCACCCGCCTGGCGGTCGCCTGCGGTGCCCACCGCGACACTATGGCCGGTCTGTCCGGCATGGGCGATCTGGTACTCACCTGCACCGGCGGTCTGTCGCGCAACCGCACTGTGGGAAGAGAATTAGGCCGCGGTCGTAAGCTGGCTGACGTCATCGCCGGCATGCACGGCATGGTAGCCGAAGGTGTGCTCACCACCAACGCCGCCGTGAACTTGGCGTGCAAGATGAAGGTCGAAATGCCCATCACCCAGCAGGTGCACGCCATTCTCCACAATGGCAAGTCCCCCCGCGATGCCATCCACGAGCTGATGACACGGCCGGGAAGGGGGGAGAACTTGTAATTTTGTAATCCGTAAGCCGTAATTTGTGATGGCCCGAGATCGGCCCCGAACTTTACAAATTGCAAATCACCAATTACAAATCCCTCCCGCCAGTTCCTATCACTTTCGTAACTTAACCTGACAGCTTTGCAGCAAGAATCCTCGCGACGTCCACGATAAAATCCGGCAGGAACATGAATGGTCCGGCCAAACCAGCGGTTTCCGCCCCATCACGGGAAGACCCCAGCCCTCCGGCGCGCATTCCGATTCGCTATCTAATGCTGGCGGTACTCACGCTCATCAGCGTGGTTCCTCTGTACTTTTATAGCAGCAAGGTGGTGGGCACGAACCGCGAGCTGCTGAAGGCTAACGAGAGGCTGCTGGAAAACACCATCACGCATAGCCTTGCCGAAGACATCGCACAACGACAGACGAACCTGCGGGCGATCCTGAACAACCTGGCATCGGCCATCCAGGTGGTCAGCGGGGGCAATCTTTCAACCGATCACGTGGAAGCACCCGAGCTACGGGCCATGCTGGAACAGTTCGTCACTGCTTCTGACGGTCTGGCCTACGCAACCTTGCTGAACTCCGAAGGCAGGGGGGTCACGGCAGGCCGCATGGCCGCAGATGTCTTTCTGGGGCGCGAGCTGGAACGCGCCTTCGCCGCCGCCCGGGAAGGGCGCGAGTACAACGGCCAGGCACTGAGCATTGGTGGGCGGAGGAAGGCCACCCCGGTGATGCTGGTGAGTGCTCCGCTGATGACGGGTGATCGCTTTATCGGGATGATCGCCGTTGTGGTGGAACTCGAGTACCTCACCCGGCGGCTGCAGGAGGCCAGCCAGCGCGGGCTGGTGGCATATGTCGTCGATCGCCGCGGGCGTCTGGTCGCAGGCGCCACCTCTGATTACGCGATCGGTCAGGATATGACCGAACTGGAGATCGTCAAGAATTGGGTCGAGCAAGGCAGCTACGGCAAGCTGGCCGCCACCAACCAATTCACCATTTACGACGGCAAGAAGCGCGTGCCCATGTTGGGAAGCCTCAGCACGGTACCCTCGCTGGGCTGGGCGGCTGTGGCGCAGAAACGGCAGAAGGATGCCTACCAGGATATCTATGATATGCAGCACAGCGCGAAGCTTCTGGCGTTGCTCGCGGTGCTGGTCAGCCTGGGCGTCTCGCTGTTCGCCGCCAAAAGCATCACTGGGCCGCTGCGTACGCTTATCGAGTCGAGCCGCGCCATCGCCCGCGGCGATTTCTCCAAGCGTGTTGACCTGAAAAGCCGCACGGAGATCGGCGAACTGGCGGAGACCTTCAATCACATGACCGACGATCTCGAGCGTCTGGTCATCGATCTGAAGCGCGCCGCCGAGGAGAACCGTACTCTATTTCTCAGCTCCATCCAGATGCTGGCCGGCGCAGTCGATGAGAAGGATCCGTATACTCGCGGCCACTCCGATCGTGTCACGCGTTACTCGGTCATCATCGCGCGCGAACTGGGATTCTCCAATGAAGAAGTCGAGACGGTCCGCATCTCCGCACAACTGCATGACGTGGGCAAGATTGGCATTGAAGACCGCATCCTGAAGAAACCGGGCGCGCTCACCCCGGAAGAGTTCGAGATTATGAAAACGCACACCACCAAGGGCGCCAACATCCTGCGCCCCGTCGAGCAGTTGCGTGAGATGCTGCCCGGCATCGAACTGCACCACGAGTCGCTGGACGGCCGCGGCTATCCGCACGGGCTCAGGGGCGACCAGATCCCGCTGCTGGCGCGGATCATCGCCGTAGCCGACACCTTCGACGCTATGACTACAAATCGTCCTTATCAGGAAGCCATGGATCCCGATTACGTGATCCGCAGTATCACGTCGAGGGCGCACACCAAGTTCGATCCCCAAGTGGTCGCCGCGTTGACCTCGGCTCATCGCAAAGGTGAACTTATGGTGCGCAAAGTTGCGACAACCAGCCCCGAAGCTGCTGTGGTACCAGCTCCAGGTACAGAGATACCAGTCCCAGCATTGTGAACTTCAAGCCAGGCTCTACAGGGTGCCCTCAGCGTTGGTGTCTATCCGGGACAAGCGGATAAAGGAGTTGTAGCCCTCGATTGTGGCGCCGACGCCGAAGCGGTGGGCGTTCCCCTGATTCACCACCCGGATCACGCGTCCTCTGCAGTTGACGCGCATGGGATCCGTGAGCGTGACCTCGGATGGCAAGGTGACAGTGAACTCGATGTTCGATCCTTCGCGCGGCCGCGAACTGATGAGGAAGAAGATGCCCTTGGCACTCACATCCTGCGAGAGCGCGGCCTCCTGCGGGAAGGAACCCCCAGGACACTGAACCGCAACCGGCACGCTGATCGCAAAGCGTTGCGCGCCCCGCCGTTCCGACTGCGCCCGTTGTGCGCCCTCGCTCGACATGATCTACACTCCCGGGACTGAGCTTCTGCTGGCCAAAGTATCTCAATCCGGACGGCACAGAACAGTTCCCTGCAAGGTTCCCGCAGAGAGAGCCAGTGGCTACGGTTCCCGATGCAGCCACCTGTCTATAATTGAAGGGAGCGTCCCCGCGGTGGTAGGCGATGATTCAAACGCTTTTCGGCAGCACGGAACAGAAGCCCGGGTTTTTCGAGCGTATGAAGCAGGCGGTCACGCGCACGCGCGAGAACCTCAGCGAGCGCATCGAGGAGATCGCCAGCTTCAACAAGGAAATCGACCGCAACACCCTGGACGAACTCGAGGCCGCGCTCATCGCCGCGGATCTGGGCACTGCCACCACGCAGGAAGTCCTCGCCAACCTGCGCGAGAAGGCGGACCGCAAGCAGATCGGTGATGTAAACGAATTGAAGCGCTTGCTGAGCCTGGAGCTGCTGGCCATCCTCGACCGCGCCGGGCTCCAGCCGGTGAAAGCTGTGGACGGTGAGCCCGAGGTCATCCTGGTCGTCGGCGTCAATGGTACCGGCAAAACCACCACAATCGGAAAGCTGGCGCAGGCCTATCGCAGCGAAGGCAAGACCGTGCTGCTGGCAGCCGCCGATACCTTCCGCGCCGCAGCTATCGAGCAACTGGAGATCTGGGGACAGCGCACGGGCACCGAAGTCATCAAGACCAAACCGGGCGGTGATCCCTCGGCTGTCCTATATGACGCGATGCAGGCGGCGAAAGCGCGCGGCACAGATTACGTCATCGTTGACACCGCCGGGCGCCTGCACACGAAGTCCAGCTTGATGGACGAACTCGCCAAGATGCGGCGCACCGCGCAGCGGCTTATCCCACGCGCACCCCACGAAACCCTGCTGATCATGGACGCCACCACCGGCCAAAACGGGCTACAGCAGGCGCGCCTGTTTACCGAGTCGGCGGGCGTCACGGGCATCGTGCTCACGAAACTGGACGGCACCGCCAAAGGCGGCGTTGCCGTCGCCATCAGCCGCGAACTGGGACTGCCCGTGCGCTACGTGGGCGTGGGCGAGAAACCGGGCGACCTGCTGCCGTTCAATGCCAGGGAATTTGTGGACTCATTATTCGAGTAGCTTGTGGAGATAGTGGAGCCGTTAATCTTTTCCGCGATTGCGCTGGGCGCATGCTCCTTGGTGTACCAGTTTGTAGGGCGTCTCTTGCGGCGCCGCCCACCAAGTGACAGTGAGCCGTACGCCATGGTTGGGGCCCCGCTACGGCCGAGAACGCCGCGACGGGCTGCCAAGGCAGCGGTCGAAGAGCCCGACGAACCTGACGTGCAAGACTGATGACGAATGATCCTTCGGATGGGCGCTTTATGCGCCGCGCGCTCGAATTGTCGCGCATGGGCACAGCTTTGGCTTCTCCCAATCCGTGCGTCGGCGCCGTGGTTCTCGACAGCGCCGGCAACATCGCAGGCGAAGGCTTCCACGCCTATGCCGGCGTGAAGCATGCCGAGGTGCTGGCACTGGAAGCTGCGGGCGAAAGAGCTCGCGGCGGAACTCTCTACCTGAACTTGGAGCCCTGCTGCCACCAAGGCCGCACCGGCCCCTGCGTCGATGTAGTGCTAAAGTCTGCAATCCGGCGCATGGTCATTGCCATGCGCGACCCCAATCCTCTGGTGTGCGGCAAGAGCCTTGTGAAGCTGGCCAGTGCAGGTGTCGAGATAGTTGAAGGTATCCTTGAGGATGAAGCCCGCAAGCTGAACGAGGCGTTTGCCAAGTACATCCGCACGAAACTTCCGCTGGTTACCCTGAAGGCCGGTATGACGCTGGACGGCAAGATCGCGCCGCCTCCGGGCGAAAGCGCCAGTCCCTCTGCCCTGGGTGCGGGCGCGGCGACCGGCGGCTGGATCACTAGCGTTGAGGCCCGCGCGCACGTGCAGGAGCTGCGGCACGCCAGCGATGCCATCCTCGTCGGCGTGGGTACAATCGTCGCTGATGATCCCTTGCTCACC
>DASQXC010000403.1:0-4224 GCA_035639935.1 Terriglobales bacterium | reverse complement strand
CTCGGCCTGAAACAGGCATTGGGCGACCCTTGGGCCGAGATCCCGGAGCGGTTTTCTGTTGGCTCGATCGTCGAAGGACCGGTCACTAGCCTCACCAATTTCGGCGCCTTCATACAGCTTTCCGAAGGCGTTGACGGCATGGTCCACATCAGCGACATTACCCCCGACAGGCGCATCCGTCACCCGCGAGAAGTGCTGCGCGTGGGACAAACAGTCAAGGCCCAGGTGCTCGCCGTCGACAAGACAAGGCGACAGTTGCGGCTGGGCATGAAGCAACTGCTGCCCACCGGATGGGATGAATACTTCGCCGAACACAAGCCTGGTGATCTGGTCACCGGGCGCATCACCCAGATTTCGGAAACGCAGGCGGGCGTAGAACTGGGTGAAGGCATTCAGGGCATGTGCCAGATTGCCGTCCCCCGGCAAACCCGAGAACAGAACAACAATTCAGCAAAAGCGGATTTGTCGTCGCTTAGATCCATGCTGGAGTCGCGCTGGAAGGGCGGTGCCACCGGAGTCGGCTCCGAGTGGGACCAGATTCGTGCCGGCCAGGTCCGTAAGTTTCGGATTGTGAGGTTCGATCCGGGTAGTAAGCAGATTGAATTGGAGCTGGCATAGTTTAGAGAAACTGGGACACTAGCCCGGCGCGAAGCCCGCATGTTGGTTCGGGAAATAGAAACAAGCAAGTCCGATAGGGACGGCTGAATTCCCCGCGTTCGTGAAAAGCTACCGGCGGCCTTCAACGACGGGCGGCTCGAGCTTGGCCTGGTCCCGGGGCGTTTCCCGCGTGGCCACCAGGACCGCCAGCGTCCAGGTCGGAACAAGTTCGAGTCCGGGGACTAACTCGGCGACAAACGAAGGCAGAAACGCCCAGTGCCAGCCAAGCAGGCGGATGAGCATCCACGCGACAACGATATCGAGCAGGTCGTCGAGCGGTGAAAACGCCCCTTCGCCAAACATCGGCAAGAACGCAATCTGTAGCGCGTCCGCCAACATGGCGATGGCGAGCGCGCTGCGGCGCGGATTCGAGCAAAGCTCGATCATGCAATGCCATTATAGCGGACAGAAGCCAAGGCGCCGCCCAGTCGGCTAGGTTAGCGGCTGCTCTGAGCGAACGACCTTGGCTACTCACGTCAGATGTCGTAATACAGCGCGAACTCATAGGGGTGTGGCCTGAGCCGCACCGCCTGCTCCTCCTTCTCGCGTTTGTACGAGATATAGGTCTCAAGCAGCTCTTCAGTGAACACGTCGCCCTTGGTGAGGAAACCATGGTCGTTCTCGAGGGCATCGAGCGCCTCACCTAGAGAGCCGGGCATCGAGGGGACTTTCGCCAACTCCTCTGGGCCCAAATCGTAGATGTCCTTATCCAGCGGCTGGCCGGGATCGATCTTGTTCTCGACGCCGTCCAGACCCGCCATGACCATGGCGGCAAATGCCATGTAGGGATTGCAGCTCGGGTCGGGCGGCCGGAACTCCACACGCTTGGCCTTTGGTGAGGCGGAGTACATCGGAATGCGACATGCCGCCGAGCGGTTGCGCCGCGAGTAGGCCAGATTGACCGGCGCCTCGAAGCCCGGCACAAGGCGCTTGTAGCTGTTGGTGGTGGGGGCGATGATGGCCGCGAGCGCCGGACCATGCGCAATCAGCCCGCCGATATACCACAACGCGAGCTGCGAGAGCCCGGCGTAGCCGTCGCCCGAAAACAGCGGCTTGCCGTTTTTCCACAACGATTGGTGGGTATGCATCCCGCTGCCGTTGTCTTGGAACAGCGGCTTGGGCATGAAGGTGACGGTCTTGCCGTACTGGTTGGCCACGTTGCGGACGATGTACTTGTAAAGCATCATGTTGTCCGCCGAGCGCACCAGCGAGTTGAACTTCAGGTCGATCTCGGTCTGCCCGCCGGTCGCCACTTCGTGGTGATGGCACTCCACTTCCAGGCCGCAATTCTGCATGGTCAGGGCCATCTCGCTGCGCAGGTCCTGATAATGATCGGTGGGCGGCACCGGAAAATAACCTTCCTTGAAACGCGGGCGATAGCCGAGGTTGTTCTCCTTGCGCCCGGAATTCCAGCGCCCTTCCTCGGCATCGATGAAGTAGAAGCCGTGCTGCTCGCGTTGGTCGAAGCGCACGTTGTCGAAGATGAAGAACTCCGCCTCGGCGCCGAAGTAAGCGGTGTCGGCAATGCCGGTGGACTGCAGGTACATCTCCGCCTTCCGGCCAATGTAGCGCGGGTCGCGGTCATAGCGCTGCTTGGTCACCGGATCGATAACGTCGGCCACCATCACCAGCGTTGGCGCCTCGGTGAACGGATCCATCATGTACCAGGCCGCATCCGGCATGAGCAGCATGTCGCTCTCGTGAATAGCGGCCCAGCCGCGGATCGAGGAACCGTCCATGCCAAAGCCCTCTTCGAACGAGGTCTCAGTGAATTGTTCGATGGGAAACGATACGTGGTGCCAGAGCCCGGGGATATCGGTGAAGCGCAGGTCCAGTACCTTAGCCCCGTTCTTCTTCGCGAACTCCAGCACAGTCTTGGGATCGGCCATGCTTGACTCCTTTTGCGCGAACTCCCGCCGCAGTGTGTCGCATTTGGCTGCGGTCGACCGAGGAATTCCGCCTGACTATCCTAGACTAAGTAGCCATTCTGCGCGGTGGAAATGTTCATTTTTTATCATCGTGATAACTCTGCTTTATGAGGCGCTGCCCTGCTCCGTTATACTGCCGCTATCGATTGCTGAAGCGCTTGGTTTTTGGCTCTTGCCTTTTGGCTGGTGCTCTTCAGTCGGAATGTAGAGAAGTAGCATGCTGCGTCTCGACATCCTCGGTACCGGTATTCATGGACTTTGATCAACTGGAAACGTTTCTTGAGGTCGCGCGGCACGCCAGCTTTTCGCGGGCCGCCGAGAAGCGCTTCCGCACCCAGCCAGCGATCTCCGCCCAGATTCGCGGCCTGGAAGAAGAGGTGGGAGCGCAGCTCTTCGACCGCTCTGGCGGCAAAGTATCTTTGACTGCCGCAGGCAAAGAGTTCCACAAATATGTTGAAGAAGCACTTGAGTCTCGCAAGCAGATGCTGACTCAGCTTGCTGAGATGCAACGGATCCCCGGTGGCGAGATTGTGGTGGGCGCCAATGAGGGCACTTGCCTCTATGTCCTGCCCGAGGTCTTCGCCGAATTCAAGAAACAGTATGCAGGCGTAGCGGTAAACATCAGCCGCGCCGAGAGCACCCGGATTTTGGAATCGGTCATCGACAATTCGGTTGACTTCGGCGTGGTGTCGCTGCCGGTCAGCGATAACCGCCTGACGGTGGTGCCGATCCATCGTGACGAACTGGTCGTGATTGCCGCGCCCAGGCACCCGCTGGCGCGCATGAAATCGGTACCCATCGCTGAGGCGGCCAGGCATCCACTGCTGCTGCCCAAGGCGGGACACACACGCGACGCCCTGGAAGACATCTTCTTCGAGCGGCGGCTTAAACCAACGACTTCGATGGAGCTCGACTCCAGCGAACTGCTCAAGCGCTTCGCTGCCGCCGATGTCGGCGTGGGCTTCATCGCCCGCTCGAACATTGTAGATGACGTGCGTGCCGGCCTGCTGGCGGCCATGCCGCTGGCCGATGTCAGCATCAAGCGCGACCTGGCGCTGGTCTTTCGCAAGGACAAAGCGCTCAGCCGGGCTGCGCTGGCCTTCATTGACATCGCCGTCAAACTCAAAGGCGCCCAGCGCCAGACGGTCGGCCTTTGAAGAAGCCGCTGCGCGTGCATCGCATTGTATGCACCGCCACGCAGTGGTAACCTTGCATGTGAAGCGAGCGGGAGTAGTTCAGCGGTAGAACGCCAGCTTCCCAAGCTGGATGTCGCGGGTTCGATCCCCGTCTCCCGCTCCAGCAGTTGAGCGAGCTATCGTCTCAGCCTCGGCGTTTCGATTCTGCCCACAAAATCCCTGAGCACTGAAGGCAGGTTCGCAACTGCCTCACTGCCGCTATTTCGTATACGTGTAGTTCATCGTGTCGACAACCGAATTGTACTGGGTGCCGGCCGAATTCACGTCGAGCTGAATGGCATTCGTCATCTTTTCACTATACGTCGGATCCGGATCTCCGTAGTGAACGTTGCCGTAGAAGGTGCGATAGCGTGTTTGCGTGCCCGAGCAGGGTGGCGGAGCTGACCCGCAGTCGATGATTGTGATCAGGTCATGATGTACAAGCGGTGGCAAGAAGCTCGTAT
>DASQXC010000402.1:0-4503 GCA_035639935.1 Terriglobales bacterium | reverse complement strand
GTCGGAGACAAGTGAAGGGGCGTCCTGAGCGAAGCCGAAGGACTTCAGTCGTGCCGTTCGAGGCCAAATAGGAACTGGCCTTCAGGCCCTGTGGTTCTCCTTCGGGGGCTGAAGCTCGAGTCTGTGTTTCGGCTTTACTGCACGCCTGAAGGGCGCGCCCCTTCACCTGCCTTCGGCCCCAAGGACCCACTGAATGCGCGTATAGTTGACACACACATTGCTGTTGCTATAATCCGCGCCGGTTCTCGAACGATGTACTCATTACGCGGAATCCGGCTCGAGATTGAGGAGGAGAGATGACGTACGACGACCAGACCCTCTACGCCCGTAATGATGACGAAGATGAATACGGCAACACCGGCTACGGCGATGTAGAGGAAGATTACGAAGAAGAGGAAGAAGAAGCAGAAGAGACCCCCATAGCAGGCGGCAAAGAGACCGGCGCGGCCGCCGAAGCACCGCCGCCAGCTCCTGCGAAGAGGGCGCCGGCGCGCAAGAAAGCGGCGCGCAAAAAAGCCGCGAAGAAGGCGGCACGCCGCGGCGCCGCTGGCGCCAAGAAGGCAGCGCGCAAGGCCGGCGGCAGAAAAAAGGCGGCGCGGAAAAAGGGACGGCGTTAAGCACTATCGGGTCATCGGCTGATCGGGTCATCGGGTGATCGAAGCGAGTTCTTGGATCACCCGATAGCATCGTCTCACGACTATTTCCCTCCCTGCACGGCCCGCAGACACTGCGTGTACAACTCCAGCAAGTGCGCTGCGTAATCTTCTGCCTTGCTCACCGTCGAACCTTGAAATCCGGCGCCGGGAGCCCCGGTCTTGCCGTAGCCGGTGGTGATCGCCACAAATTTCATCAGATCGAGCGCGATGTCTTCATTGCGCCGCGAGCCCACAGCGATACTCGCAACCTGTTCCATGATTGCCTCCTACTATCAATCTGGTCATCGGGAGATCGGGTCATCGGGTGGTCGGGGCGGTGCGCAGGAATTTGAGCGCGCCGTCCGCTGCGATGCGGCAAAGATAGCGACCAACTCATTGGTCTCTTTGAGCAGGGGCGCAAGCAACGCGCCTTTGACCACCCCGGCTTCCGTAAGAGCTTCCAGCCAGAATACGGTCTCATCCGCTTCTTCCAGAATCACGCCGATTTTGGCGACGAATTCAGCCCGCGAGCGAGCCCGGTTAACGGCTCGGTAATTAGCAGCGACTGCGGTGCCGGATCGGAGCAGTTGTTTTCCGATGACCCATGCCTCGGTCGAGCGCGGAAGGGATTTGAACAGGCGGATGATGCGGAACGCAAACTGTTTCGTACGTTCTCGAAGCTGTTCCTGTACAGACATTCGCGCTCCCCCAAATGACCCGATGACCCGATCACCCGATGACCCGATGGCTTAAGTCTCCACCGCCACATGGCACACCCGCCCGACGACGTAGTCGGCGAACGTCTTGTCCTCTTCTACTTCGATGACGTCCGCAGGATAGGCAGGATTGTGCGGCTTCAGCACCAGGTCCCCGCGCACCTCCTCCGCGTATTTCACCGTACACATGTCGTCCTTGCGGACCGCGTACATGTTCTGCTCGTTGCGGTGATAGGGTTTCAGCGAGTTGTAGTGCCGGTCGATGAGCACGATTGCCCCCGGCAGCAGGCGCGGCCACATGCTCATGCCGTCGCGTGCATCCACCTTGATCAGCACGAAGCGCCGCCAGTCGTCGCGCGGCGAGGCCGGTTCGGGGCGCAGCCGCCGCAGAAACGACTTCTTGTATTTCAGGATCTCCTGCACCATTTGATTTTGGATGAGCGGCTCTGTGGCCGCGATGTTGCCCTCCACCAGCAGCAGGTTCTCGAACTCGTCTTCGCTGGGCGGCAGGATGCTGGCCCGCTTGTTGATCTCCTCAGGATCGAGCAGGTCGAGCACCGACAGGTGTTGCATGGTGAGCACCTTGTCCATGCCGGTGAGGCTGAGCGAGCGCTTGCGGTTGAGGAAGTTGGAGATGTGCGCTTGCTGGAACCCGGTCTGTTCGGCCAGCCGCAAGCCGGTCAGTTCCCCGGCCTCGATGCGGGCCCAGAGCACCTTGCGCAGGTTTTCTTGCAGCGCCTTGAATTTCATGCCTCGCCATGATTAACCAATGGATATATGGAATGCAACTTTGATAACGCGAGGCTTCCTGGTGGGTGCCCCACCAAAACAGCACTCAGCCAAGGCACTTACTGACTGCTGAGTGCTGACTGCTGAGTGCCATCTCCAGCCAGAGCTCTCCGCCGGGGTAACCGGAGGACGGTCCCTGTACCGCGGTAATCTTGCGCCAACCATGATACTTAAAAGATAAGTGTGGCACTTGGCATGTCAAAAGTCTCGAGGCCGACTATGTGCGATTCAGGGCGTACGCCAGCGGGCGACGGACCGCCGGGCAGCCGGGAATTCCTGGAGTTTCGTCGCAAGGTGTGCCGGTCCGAAATGCTTTCCGCCGCGATGGAGCGCTTGCTCTACGCCATCCGCTTTACCGGACGGCTTTCCGTCGTGGTGCAGAACGGCCGGGTGCTGAAGTCCGGCTATGAAGAAGGCTATTTCAGCCGCCGCAAGGACCAGCGGCTGCTGTGAGCAGGGCACTCAGCAGTTAGCACCCAGCACTGAGTAAGTGCTTTGGCTGAGTGCTGAATGCTGAGTGCTGTTTTGAAAACTAAATAACCCAGCAGGTCGTCGCAACATAAGCGAGCCCTGCGCTGCATGCGCTTCTCCTTCGAGGGGGGAACACGTGCGGTGCAGGGCTTTTTTGTTGCCGCGGCACTGGGTGGGGTTTTGGGGGCACTGTGAAGGAGAAAAAGCAAATCGCTCACCAGTGTGGAGACGCAGCATGCTGCGTCTCTACACACTGTGTCGAGCTGAAGTACTGCGAAGCCTGCGGGGTGCTGTGGCTGCGCCCGCGCGGCAAACCCGCCATATATTGCATTCGCTGCAAACAGATCATGGCCGAGCTATCCCGCAGGGACTGGGGCAAACCGGCGGAAAGGAAGCGCCCATGATCCTCTCCCTGATGGCCAGCGTACAAGCCAGGCCTGCGCCGCTGGCCGCCTATCGCGGGCGCACGCTGGCGCTGTTGCGGCGCTTTTTCCGCATGTCCCTGGACGTCGGCCGCCTGCCCTCGCTGCTGGGGCGCGAGCTCTTCCCCGCGCGCGTCAGCTCCTACCACATGCACAGCTTCGAAGATGTGGTCATCTTCGTGACTGACGTCGAGCGCTGCCTCGCAAGGCTCGATGACTTCTCCCGCGCCCTGGTGGCGCGCATCGTGTTCCAGGACTACACCTGGGAGGAAGCCGCTGCCCTCCTGCACTGCCACGAGAGTAAGGTGTGGCGGCAGTTCCCGCGGACCTTAGACCAACTCAGCGAGATCCTGCTCCAGCGCGAATTGTTGCAGCCTATGCCTGCGGTCGAGCCCCGGCCGGAAACTTGTCAAGGGGGCCAGCTTGAAGAAAAGCTCGCAACTGATTGTGGCGACACAGAATAAATTTTTCGAAAAGTGAGGGTAAAAGGTGGTCCAATGTGCTATTCTAGACTTAGATAGTAAATGAGGGAGCCGCAATGCTCCCTCATTTCCTTTTTAAGGCGTTTTGAGGGCGTTTTGAGATAAGGGGGTACCTGCGGGTGCCCCAACCGTTGCGGGTGCCCCACCGGAGCCGGTTTTGCTCGGGTGGGGATTTTTCCTGACGCAGAGACCCAATCAGCGAAAAGTCATCGGGTAGAATTGATTTGTGATTTGCGATTTGGGCACGATGTTTCTCAATCACAAATCACAAATCAGAAATCACAAATCACACACTGATGGACCTGACCTGGGTGACTCCACGCATTGCCGTGGGCGGCGGTATCTGGACCGATGTGAACATGGGCAAGGTGGCTGCGGCCGGCATCACCCACATCATCAACATGCAGGTGGAGTTCGATGACAGGCCTCTCGCCGAGGCCTACGGCATCGAGGTGTTCTGGAACCGCGTGGATGACGACTTCCAGCCTAAGCCGCCGGAAGTTTTCCAGTCGGCCATCGAGTTCGCGCAGATGGCGCTGGAGGACTCGGAGAGCAACCTGTTCATTCATTGCGCCGCCGGGGTCCACCGCGCTCCCATGATGGCGCTGGCTTTGCTGCGCGTGCTGGGATGGGACCTCGCAGCCGCCATGGAGCTGATCGAAGACAAGCGCCCCGTGGTGGATTTCGCCGATGTCTACGTGCGCAGCGTGGAGAACTTTGTTCGCAATTACGTGGCCGCGGGCAAAGATTTCTGATTGGTGACTGGTGATTGGTGATTTGCGGTTTGCGACTTGTGTTTTGCGAGGCCCGTAGGGCCGCCATACATTAGCCCAGCACGGCAGTGCTGGGTATCCAAGGCCAAATAGGGGAGAGAGTCCCGTCAGGGACGACATAGCGCACGGGCCGCTCCGCCGTCGCAAAAATTTACAAATTACAAATTACAAATTACAAATTCCTGGCTATGAAGATCATCTTTGCCGACAACCGC
>DASQXC010000401.1:0-9285 GCA_035639935.1 Terriglobales bacterium | reverse complement strand
GCCAATAATGATCGGAGCCTCTAATCGTGCGGCTTCTTTCCGCTTGCTGGCCCGTGGTTGTACACTGGGTCTTGCGGCTCAAGCAGGATGGGCAACTTTCCCAAAATTCCGTCTGATCTCAGCACCCGGTTGCGCTCGCTGGCCCACGATCTGAGCAATGCTATCGAGACTGTCATGCAAGCCGGATATCTGCTTGGGCAGGCTAAGCTGGATGATGAGACCCAAAAATGGGTCAACCTGATTGACACCGCCTCCCGGGACGCCGCCCGCATCAACCGGGAAATTCGCGACATCCTCCGCGCCAACAGCGAAGGATCGTGATTGAGTCTTTTGGCCATTGAGATTGGGCCATTGATCATTGCAGTTTTTCAATGACTCAATGGCCCAATGCCTTTAATGACCCAATTCTCATTAGGCGGCGTCACGGACGGGCTGCGTGGGCGTCCACCTTCGCAGAAAATCCTGGGCGGCGTGATATCCGGCCAGCGTGCCCACATCCATGTACACCTCGCCCACGTAAGCAGCGCGGACCACGTTGCCTGCTGCGATGTAGGCGTTCAGCAGGTCCCCGAGGTACTGATCGGCGCGATGGCGTGCCTCCCACAGCAGCTTCAAAGCGTGAAACGCTCCTCCCGTGGCTGTCACTGCACCCCATATCCAGTTCGATTGGGCGTCTGGACGTTTGACTTCCACGCGCTGTACGTATCCCAACTCGTCAGCGACGACGGCGTCAAAATGCTGCGGTTGCTCTACGGGGAACAGCACCAGGTTCACTTCCGCCCGGTTCGGCTCCAGTGCCACGCGATAGGCATTCTCTGGAAACCAGATGGTGTCCGGCAATCCAATGAGCACCTGGTCTTCGCTCAAGGTGAACGATTCCGCGCGAAACAATGCGTCACATAGCCCCAGCGGCTTCTGCTGCACCACATAGAAGATCTGGGCCGCGTATTCGCGTTCAGCGAAGTAACGCACGATGTCAGTCTTCTCCGCGGAAATCACCAGGCAGATCTTTCCAGCGCCCGCGGCAATCATGCGCTCGACCAGATATTCTGCGACTGCCTTCGGGCGCTCTACACTGCCCAAATGTCGCGACCCGACCGGCAACAGTTCTTTCGAGCATCCGAGTGGCTGTATGCGCTGGCCTGCGCCAGCAGCGGGGATGATGCCGATCACGAGCCGACCTCCTGTGCTGTGCGTACTGGCTGAGGTTCTGCGCCCACTGCCTTCTTATGCATGGCTGCCTCCTCGAGATAACGCAAGAGCTGCTGGGCGCGCCGCTCGCCGGTGTGTTCATCGAGAGTGCGTTCTCGAGCGCGGTTTCCCATACGCGCCAGTTCCTCGTCGCTGCGATTGAGGGCAGAGATTACATCTTCACTGCCCTTCACCAGCAGCATCTCCTCCCCGTTGCGAAAGAAGGACTCCAATCCTTCCCAGTTGTCACTCAGCATGGCGCAGCCGCACGCAGCGGCCTCGAAGAACCTGCCAGATGGACAATAGCCCCAGCAGGCCATTCCGGCGCGCGTGATATTCAGGGTGGCGCGCGATGAAGAATATAAGGAGGGATGTTCGGCAGGTGGAACGTGGTCGAACCGCCGCACGTTGGACGGCCAACTCCATTGCCAGGGGTAGAGCGAGCCGGCCAGCACAAATTGGCTTTCTGGCATCCGTCGTGCGGGCACAAGGAAGAGTTCGTCCAGCTTGGCCTGGCGGTCAGCGGCAAACGTGCCCATATAACTCAATGAGCAGCGGAACCTTTCGTTCTCAGGTGCGCGCCGGTACTGGTCAGGGTCCACGCAACCGTAAAGCGGGCGGGCCATCTGCGCTCCCCAGTCGCTTTCCAGTTCCGCGAGGATCCGGCCGCCGGTAAAGGAAAGATATAGGTTGAAGTCGGGTATTTGATCGGCGCGAAGATATTCCAGATCACCCGCCCGCAGTCTCTCTAGAGTGATAGGTGTATCCAAGTCGTAGTAAACGCGCAGCGGGGCCGTTAGCTTCAGGACTTCGTCCGCGATGCGGGCGCCTTGCGGACAGTAGCTTGCCACTACCGCCACATCGGAATCGGCGGCCGATGCCAGCGCCCGTTCCCGCACCTCGTTCCAATCGCGATAAAGAACCAAATCACAATATTCCCACCGGTCGAAGTCCCTCCGCAGAGCATAGTAATCAACATCTTTTTCAAAAAAAACGATGCGGTGGTTGCGGCGGGCGAGCGCCCGTATCAGCGCTCGGTACGGGGTCGCGTGCCCATTGCCCCAAGAGGAAGAAAGGGTGAGGCCGAAGAGGGCGATCTTCAGGCCCATATTTGCTCGCTTCTCTTCAACCCGACGTTATCCCAATGGAGTGTGTTTCGCATGGCGCCCGAATACCGCGGTCTATCATCTACTCTGGATTGAGATGGCCGTCCGCTAGGCCCCGTTGCCGCTTGCCACCAATATCTCCGGCCTGCACCTTAATCCTCCTAAGTTGAAATCAGTGTTTCACATCCAGCGATCCTTCATGCCCCCTCGATTGCCGCCGCCCGCATCTGGGAACATACTTCGTGAGCTGCTCCCTGGAATTGAGTGAAATGCGATTACGACGCCGCCAATTCCGGCGAGCTTTGCTTCGTATTGCTGTTTGAGGCGCGGGCGTGCAGGGCTGTCATCACCACCCGGTACATCTCGTCGACGGGTGCGGGTTTGCCGGTCCAGATCTCGAACTGGCGTGCTCCCTGCTGGACGAACATTTCGGCCCCGGTGATCACCTGTATGCCCTTGGCGCGCGCCATCTTCACCAGCCTGGTTTCCGCTGGCGTATAGACCATTTCGTACAGGGTGCGCGCGTTGAGTTCGTTCTCGTTCAGCGGCGATACCCTGGCGCCGTTCATGCCGACAGGCGTGGCATTAATTATCACGTCGAATTGCAGGCCGCGCAGTTGCGAGCGTTTGAGGAACTTCGCGCGCGCCTGGCGGGCCAGCTTTAATCCGCTGGAAGGGGTGCGGTTCATGATGAAGACTTCCGCCCCACGCTCTTTCAAGCCAAAAACGGCTGCGCGGGCCGCGCCTCCGGCACCGATCACCAGCACCTTGGCGCGTGACAAGTGCAGTCTTTGCTCCAGGGGGCGCACGACGCCGGCAACATCCGTGTTGTAGCCGTAGAGCTTACCGTCCTGGGCGCGAATGACGGTGTTGCAGGCGCCGACCTTTTCCGTGAGTGCGTCCGTGTTGTCCAGGTACTCGATGATCTGCTGCTTATAGGGCATGGTGATGCTGAGCCCGTGCAGTGGAATGTCGCGCACGCAGGCCAGCAGGTCTGAGAGCTTTGTAGCGTGCAGAGCAAGATACACGGCGTTCACGTTTTCGCGGCGGAAGGCCGCGTTCATCATCAGCGGCGACAGGGAGTGCGCCACCGGATCACCTGCCACCCCGTACACCTTGGTCGCGGCATCCACCTGATCAATGCGATAAACATCGCGCAAGGTGCGGGCCGCGATCTGCCCGGGTGCGGTCTCTTCTCCCGGGCCGGCTGAAGCGAAGGTGAAGGCGCTGCCTGCTCGCAGGCACAACACTCGACTGATGATCCCCTGCTCGCCCATGCACAGCCCGATAAGGGCGTGCTTGTCGCGATGCCGCTCCAGGAACTTCATCATGATCACATTGTCGTAGAGCGACTTGGCGGTACTGACCACCTTGTAAAAGTCCGCCGGGAAAGCGGTCATCCGCTGCAATGTCTCGTCCAGCCTTCGCGTTTGGTGGAAGTCGTGGAAGGAAAGTATGATCGCTGCGGCAGCGCGCAGCCGATCCTGGTCCTTCGATTTCAAGGCGGCGGCGCTCTCCAGTTCCAGATCGACGAGCTGCGCTCCGCTGGCAGCGGCCTTAACCAGGATTTCGATCTGGGCAGCCAGCGACCCGCGGAACTGTCCCCCATGTCCTGTCCGGCGGCAGGTGGCAATCACCAGCGCCTCAGGATGGTAATCGGTGAACCGGCGCAGCTTCTGGAACGCGGAAGTGGGCTGGCGGATGAAGTCTAACCTCAATTCTATCAGGGGGTTATCCCTTACGATGGCCTCCGCCTTGTCGAGCATCTCCGCGGCCGTGGATGCCATGATGGCCACGCAAACCCGTGGCAGGCGCAGCGGAAGTAACCGCGGCACGTAATTGGAGTTACCGGGCATGACTGCGAAAGCGCGCATATTACAGGCGCACAACCAATGATGCAATATGCGATTCAGAGGCTATCCCCGCCCCAGCAAACCAAAACGGGTTTGCTGGGGACCCCGAAGGTCATGTTCGAAAATCGCTTCCAGATGGCAACAGTGGTTACCTTGACCCTGTTGAGAAGCATTGTTAGCTTCGCTGGGACGGTCAGGATTCTGTGCGGTCGCCCCCGAGGGAGGAAGCATGAAAGGCAGCATAGTTTTGTGCATGCTGGCGATGGCTACGGCCGCCATAGCTCAGCAGGAACAGGCTCCACAGGCGAAGGCCCGCGAAGTGAAGCTCACCAATCTCGGCAGCGTGCAACAGCAGGCCCCCACCTATTCGGACGTTTACTGCGCCGGATACATCTCGAAGCAGCCATTACAGAAGTCTGGGTTCGTCGCCGGCGGTCGGGAAACGCCGCATCAGACCCGCTTTGTGGAACGTGACTACATATACCTCGAAGGCAGAGGGTTCGCGGTGGGAACACCGTACTGGCTAGTCCGACGGGTACGCGATCCCAACCGATACGAAGCCTTCCGCGGACAGCACGGTATAGTGCGGCAATTAGGCCAGCCCTATACTGATATCGGCCGTGTGCGTGTCGTCGGCATTCACGATCACATCGCGATCGCCCAGGTGGAGTTCAACTGCGGAGACATCCTGCCCGGCGACGCCGCCATTCCCTTCGCCGAACGGCAGATTCCCGCGCTGCGGACCAAGACCTCCTTTGACCCATTTGCGCCGCCCAATGGGAAGCTCACCGGCAAGATAGTCATGGGCGAAGAATTTGAGACGCAGGTGGGCATGGGGCAGAAGGTGTACCTGAATGTGGGCGCGAACCAGGGCGTGAAGGTGGGCGACTATTTCCGGGCGGTGCGCAGCTATGACAGCTACCGTAATGACCCAGTCGATAATCTTTCGTTCAAAGCTTCTTATTACGATGATACCCAAATCCCGGAGGGCAGATTTCCCTACAGCCGGCTGCACGAGTTTCCCCGCATGAGCCTGGGAGAGATGATCGTGCTGAGCGTGACGCCGACCAGTTCGACGGCCATGATCACCATGTCGTTAGAGGGTTTCCGTCTCGGTGACGGGGTTGAACTCGAGGAAGTCCCAACGCAAGCCGGGACAGCCGAACCGATCACATCACCCCTGGAGGAGCAAGTAGAGACACCTGCTGCGGCGCAACAGCCGCCGGTAATCGCGTGCACGGCTGCGCCCCCGTCCGTTCGCGCCGGCGAAAGCTCAACCATCACGTGCGAGGCCTCCAGTCCTGATAATCGTCCTCTGGCATTCTCGTTCAGTGCGCCGAACGCACCACTAGTGCAGCGCGACAACACCGCCATTCTGGACACTCGCGACGTCGCGCCCGGTACAGTAGAGGTCCTGGCCGCAGTCAGCGACGATCGCAATCTCTCGGCGACCGCCAACACTGCCGTAAACGTGGAGGCGCCGCGGCCCGCGTTGCTGCCCAGCAAACTGAATTTTGTCTCCTTCAAGCCCAACAGCGCCCGCGTGGACAATGCCGGAAAAGCAGTGCTGGACGGCGTGGCGTTGCGCCTCCAACGCGAAAGTGACAGTTCGTTGGTGGTGCTTGGGTTGGTGGAATCAGGCGAGAATGCCGGCCTTGCGCGGCAACGCGCCGCCAACACGGCGCAGTACCTCACCAAAGAAAAGGGAATCGATGAGAAGCGGCTGCAACTGCGCGACGGCGGCGAATACGGCAACAAGGCCGAGCTGTGGATGGTCCCGCCCGGCACCAAGCTGCAGGAAGCTGATCTGAAGCACTGACCGTTTCGGGCCACGATTCAAGACTAGGCGAAATCAGGTGGGGCACGCCTTCAGGCGTGTCGTAAAGGCCAAATAAAACTTGGGCTTTAGCCCGCGAACAGCAGGGCCTAAAGGCCAGCCCCTATTCCGTTCTCAAGGGCACGACCAAGGTCGTGCCCCTTCACTTGTCTCGGCTTAGCGAGGCCAAACACGAGACTTCAGGTGATGAGCGTCAGCCGCTTCGGCCAGCCCCGTTTGAGCTGTGGCCGTTCCCAACACGTGGGCACGGCTGGCATTACAATGATTTCGTGGTTCACTTCGGTAAGCTGATCATCGTTCTCGGAGCTGTCCTGGTCGCGGTAGGCTTAACATTCGTGCTGCTTGGACGGACCCAGCTACCGATCGGTCGTTTGCCCGGCGACATCATCTATCGGCGCAGGAACTTTGCCTTCTACTTCCCTTTGACCACCTCGATCCTGCTTAGCATCGTGCTCTCGCTGGTGTTCTACTTCCTCAGCCGCATGCATCGATAGCGCTAACTGTATCCAACCCGTTGAAGCAAATGGCAAAGAGGAATCTCGTGGAGACGCATGCTGCGTCTCTACGCGGAGCCGCAGTCCAAAGAGCGACCATCCGCGCTAGGCGGCGGCGCCGGTGCTGGCTTGGGCGCGCATCCGCTGCGCGATTAGCCAGATATAATGCAGCCCCGACAGCAGCGTAAAGGCGAAAGTGGCGTAGAGGCTGATATGCCGCGCCAGCGACACCCAGGGCGCAAAAGTCACCTGATGCAGCAGGACGAAGAACACCGCGGCGACCTGGGCGCAAGTGTTGATCTTTCCGAAGATGCTGGGCCGGAAATCGCGCAGCGTATTGGTGACATAGAGCACTCCCGCCACGACGAGGATGGTGACGTCTCGGCTGAATACCAACACCGTGTACTTCCAGGGAATCTTGTGCACGATGGAGAGCACCAGGAACAGCGTACTCAGCAGCATCTTGTCGGCGATGGGATCCAGGTATTGGCCGAGCGCAGTGCGCTGCTGGAGAATCCGCGCGAGATTACCGTCCAGAAAATCGCTGCCGCCGGCCAGCACGAACAGCCCCAGCGCCCAGCCGTAGTCGCCGCCAACAACGTTGATGACGATGAAGGGAAGAATCACCAGGCGGAGCAGCGTGAGCAGGTTAGGGAAGGCGGCAAGCTGACGGTACACTTCACTCCCCGTAACGGCCGAAGAGATACGCGAGCGGGCGGCCCGTCTTTTCCTGAAACCGCTCTTTTAGAGATGGGATGTCGCCGCTGTGTTCGTCGGCTTCCATCCGCTCCACCCGGTGCATGGGAAAGAACACGGCCGCCGGGCTGGCGGGTTCGCCGCAGCGCACCAGGTGAACGAAGTCTTCAAATGAGTTCAGGTCGAGACCGCGCAGGCTGATGCCCGCAGCCGAGACCTTCAGCAGCACACCCCAGAACTTCTCGCGCGGCGCGTTGAGCGTCACCACGACCGTGGTGCCCGGGACGAAGGCCGCACGGTGTGCGGAAGCCGCCGATGATTGGCTGTCGGGCATGAAACGATTCTCTGCATCCGTGAGGGTGATTGCAAGACGCATGCAGTACAATGGAGACATGTAGGCCCGTAGCTCAGTTGGTTAGAGCGCTTCCTTGACACGGAAGAGGTCGATGGTTCGAGTCCATTCGGGCCTACCAGCTGTGGGTCCCTCGCTGCGCTCGGGATTTCGCAGCGGGCTCACGCCCGCTAAGCGCCTCAAGTTCGAGCCCATTCGGCCTACCAGCCTGGACTCGCGATTTTCCCAATGCCGCGCATAGCGCCGCAGGGTGCGCGTATCCTCGTGTTCAAATCAGCTGGACTTTACAAATTACAAATCACTAAATTACAAATTCCTTGTGCCTCTGTACGAATATCAGTGCCCCAAGTGCGGCTGTCGTTTCGAGCGCATACAGAAGTTTTCCGATCCTGATCCGAAAAAGTGCCCGAATTGCGGAGCCGGCAAGCTTGAACGCCTCCTGCACGCACCCGCGGTGCAGTTCAAGGGCTCGGGTTGGTACGTCACCGATTACGCGCGCAAAACCCCAGCCGAGGCTTCCAGGAAGGAAGGCGCTCCGGCTGAAAGCAGCGCCTCACCCGCCAGGGAAAAGACCGACTCCCGGGCGAAGGAGCCCAAGAAAAAGTGACGCAGAACTGTGGGGCACCGCTCGTTCCCGGAGCATTGCTGGTGGCCGCCGGGCTCGCCAGCTAAGCCGCTTTCTTCGAGCTCTTCGGACGCGGCGGCACCTTGGCGCCTTTTCTGCGTGCCTTCGACAGCCCTATCGCAATCGCCTGCTTGGGGTTCTTCACGCGATGCTTGCCCGACCGCATGTGGTGCATTTCGGTGCGCACTTCCTCTCCGGCTTTGCTCGAGTATTTGCGGCCCGTGGAGCGGCCACGAGATGACTTCTTTGGCATGGTTGACCTCCTGCCAAGTCAGACGCTTCTTCGCGGGAGCGGGTTTCCACTTTGCCGCCAAAAGCCCGTGTTCCCCCCCGTGTTAGGAACCGCCGCCGCCACGCCTGGCTGGGCACAAATAGATACAGGTGAATCTTTTGACCGTGGTGTTGAATCGAATCGCACTAGGAGAACGATATGATCGCAATTCGGCGCGGCCAGGAACGCGGAGGCGGAGACCACGGCTGGCTCAACACCCGCCACACATTCTCTTTCGACACTTATTACGACCCGCGCTATATGCATTTCCGCGCGCTACGCGTTATCAACGAAGACATCGTTCAGCCCGGCGCCGGCTTCCCCACGCATCCACATCGCGACATGGAGATCGTCACGTATGTGCTCGAGGGGGCATTGCAGCACCAAGACAGTTTGGGGGACGGGTCCATCATCCGTCCGGGCGATGCCCAGCGAATGAGCGCCGGCACCGGCATCCTGCACAGCGAGTTCAATGCCTCGAAAACCGATCCCGTGCACCTGCTCCAGATTTGGATCCTGCCCGAACGCAAAGGCATCGAGCCGGGTTATGAACAAAAGAGATTCGCGGAAGAGGAGAAGCGCGGACGGTTGCGGCTGATTGCAGCACGCGACGGCCAGAACGGAGCTGTCACCGTGCACCAGGATGTCTCGCTCTACGTCTCGCTCCTCGACCAAGAACAGTCGGTTGAGCATGCACTCGCCCACGGACGCCACGCCTGGCTCCAAGTGGCAAGCGGTGCGGTGGAGTTGAATGGTACCCGCCTGGAACAGGGGGACGGCGCCGCCATCAGCAACGAGCAGCAACTGGTTATCGCCGGCACACAGGATGGGTCGGAGATTCTGCTGTTCGACTTGGCATA
>DASQXC010000400.1:0-5891 GCA_035639935.1 Terriglobales bacterium | reverse complement strand
GTCATTGCGGAAGCTGTCAAGGTGCTCGGCGCCACGGGCGCGCCACTCGGACTCACCCATTTTGACTGGAGCGCAGACCGCTATCTCAAGGACGGCACCACCATCCCCCCGGACGGCTTCGCCCTGTTGGGCCGCGATTTCGACGCCATCTTGTTCGGCGCGCTGGGTGATCCGCGCGTGCCCTCAAACATCCATGCTAAGGAGATTCTGCTAGGCATGCGCTTCAAAATGGATCTCTACGGCAACGTGCGCCCAGTCAGGCTGCTCGACTCATCTCTTTGCCCCTTGAAGAATGCCGGACCGGCGGATATTGACTTCGTCGTCATCCGCGAGAACACCGAAGGCGTGTACATGGACATGGGTGGCGTCTTCAAGCAGGGCACACCCGACGAGATTGCAACCCAGGAGGACATCAATACCCGCAAGGGTGTTGAGCGAATCGTACGCTTTGCCTTCGAGCTGGCGAAGAAGCAGGGGCGCAAGAAGGTGCTGATGGCCGACAAATCCAATGTGATGACTTACGCCGGCGGGCTCTGGCAGCGCGTTTTCAAACAGGTCGGCGAAGAGTATCCCGGGATCGAGCGCCAGCACATGTTCGTAGATGCACTTTGTTTGCACTTGGTCCGCGATCCCGCGCAGTTTGAGGTCATCGTGACGAACAACATCTTCGGCGACATCATCACCGATCTGGCTGCCGCATTGCAGGGAGGCCTCGGCATGGCCGCCAGCGGCAACATTCATCCTGGACGCACCTCAATGTTCGAGCCCGTACACGGCTCAGCGCCGCCGTTCGCGGGCAAGAACATCGCCAATCCCATCGGCGCCATTCTTAGCGCCGCCATGATGCTTGAGTTCCTGGGCATGACCTCCGAAGCCGAGCGCATCGACGCGGCTGTGCTGGAATCCGTCCGCCAGAAAGAGACGACGCAAGACATCGGTGGCACGCTGGGCACCCGTGAGGCGGGAGACTGGATCGCAACGCATGTCTGATCAAACCACAGAGGCACGGAGGCACAGAGGAGCTAAATTCCAAATCTCCGTGCCTCGGCGTCTCTGTGGCTCTACTTTCAATCCGCGTTCATCAGCGTCAATCCGCGGCGAACAATCTCAATTCCACATCGCCTGCAGTCTGCGCAGCGCGGCCCAGGCCAGCACGTACTTGCGGTTCGTATCGATGGCACGTGCATAACACGATTTGGCTTTCCGCCACTCGCGTTTGTGCTCGTATACTCTTCCCAGGTTGAAGTGGGGATAGCAGCGCGCCTCGTACCGCGGCGCACGGATGGCTTTCTCTAACCAGGGAATGGCTTCGTCCCACTTGGCTTGCTCGATCAAGTAGGCCCCGATATCGTTGTAGGGATTGCCGAAATCGGGATCGACCTTAATCGCCTCAAGGCATTCCGCGATAGCACGTCCGTAGTCGCCGAGAAAGGAGTAGCTCCAGCCGCGAAAGGTGTAGGCTTCGGCCGTGGGATAGGCTTCGATGGACTGGCTGTACAGCGCGATGGCCTCGTCAAACTCTCCATGCATCTGACGTTCATAGCCCTTTTGGAAATACTCGACGGCCAGCTTGCGGAGGTCGTTTTCCGAAGGCATACGCGGGAAGGATGTTGACCAGAGGAATTATGACCATGGTGCCCAGATTTGACAAACGAGCGCGGAGGCTGTGGATGTTCGCTGTCCTCGCGTTAACGCTGGTCTTGGCGGATGTCCGATTGCTGGCGCAAACGGGGGACGTAACTCGGTGCACTTCCGCATTGCAGTGGACTCAGGCGCGGAAGGCGCAGCCTCCGTCCGGGGCTCAGGCGCAGGCCTCCAAGGAGGCTCAGACCAAAATAACCCCCGACCAGGCCCAGGAACTCTTCCGCGCGGTGGATGAGATCCTGAAATTTGCCAGCGAGGACACCAAACTGCCGATCAAGAACTCCGTCAAGCGCGCGCTCGCCGGCCGCGAGCAGGTGCGCAATTTCGTGCTCACGCACATGAAGGAGGACAAAGACGCACAGCGCCTGCAGCGCTCCGAAGCCTCCATGAAAAAGTTCGGCTTGCTGCCGCAGGATTTCGAACTACAAAAATTTCTCCTCGATGTTCTCGAAGACCAGGTGGCCGGTTACTACGATCCTAAGACTAAGACAGTATATTTGCTGGACTGGGTAGCGCCGGAGGCGCAGCGCCCGGTGCTGGCCCACGAACTGACGCACGCTCTCCAGGACCAAAATTTCGGCCTCGAAAAGTGGCTGAAGGTGCGTGACGATGACCAGGCCGGTGATCCCGACAAACTCGATGGCGGCTCCGACGAGGAGCAGGCGGCGCGCCAAGCCGTCAGCGAAGGGCAAGGCATGGCAGTGATGATGGACTATGTACTGCATCCCAGCGGCCACAGTTTGGCCGACATGCCGGGCATGGGCGAGATCTTCAAGCAGAACACCATGGATCGCATCGGCGACTCGCCCATTCTCGCCGGCGCTCCCATGTACCTGCGCGAGATGGTGATCTTCCCCTATACCTATGGGCTTTCGTTCCTCGAGGATCTGCTTAGTCGCGGCGGCAAAGACATGGCCTTTGCCGGGGCTTTCAAGAATCCGCCGCACGACACCCGCGAGATCATGCAGCCGGAGTTCTATCTCGGCGGGCAGCACGTCGCCCCGCTGCGGTTGCCTAACCTGTCCGACCTGCTCAAGAAGAACTACGTGGGATACGATTCCGGCGCTGTCGGTGAATTCGACATCTACGTCCTGCTGAAGCAGTACTCCGGCCCGGAACTGGCAGAGAAACTCTCTCAGGCCTGGCGCGGCGGCGTGTACTACCTGGGGCGGAAGAAGGATGCTAAGGCGCCCAAGCCTGATGCCCCGACACCACTCGGCGACCTCCTGCTGTTGTATGTCTCCAACTGGGCCACTCCAGAGGATGCCGGCTATTTCGCCAAAGCCTACAGCTTGTGGCTTCCCAAGAAATACAAGTCAGTCATCCCGATGGCGGAGCAGAAAGGGCGTGCCTGGAGTACCGAGCAGGGCCCGGTTTCCATCGAGGTGGCAGACAGTCGCGTGCTGGTGATGGAAGGCTTCGATGCCGCCACCGCAGCCGCGTTGCGAGAGAAAGTGCTGAATCCGTCGCCAAAGGCTTCGCGATGGATGCCGCTGCCTGAGGGCGATTTGACCGCCCCGGTCCGGGCGACGCTGGCGATTTTGCACTAGCGTTGAGTAGAAGGACTTTGTGAACTGGTGCGCGCGGGTCCCCACCCTTGGCCCGTTTTGGTGGTGGGGTCTTTGGGCCACCGAGGGCACGGCTCCAATCAATGGTTTGGAAACTGCAACGCGTCCCTGAACCTGAGGTAATGGACGAGTCCTCCGACGTGGAGGCGTATGCTTCAGCGGCCGCACAGAACTATCTGCAGAAAATCGACCGTACCTTCGTAATTCAGGTGGCGCGCCTGTTCCCATCTGGCGACCCGCGGCTGCTGCGCGGCGTGGCCCTGGACCTGGGTTGCGGGCCGGGGCAGATACCCATCCTGATGGCTGCGCGCTGGCCCGGGCTGCGCATAACCGGCCTCGACGCCGCCCCGGCCATGATCGAGCAGGCACGCAAGGATGCGGCACGCGCCAGCGTGGCCATCAGTTTCCAGATCCTGCACCTGGGCCCGCACGGCGAAGCTCGGCTGCCTTTCGACGATGCCTCATTCGATCTCGTGACTTCTAATTCGGTGCTCCATCACTTAGCCGACCCGGTGGCGTTCTTCGACGAGATCGCGCGGGTCGCTAGGCCTGATGGCGCAGTGCTCATCCGCGACCTGCGTCGCCCTTCCGCGTTTGCGTACCCGCTGCACGTGCGCTGGTTCGGCCGCAAATATTCCGGGGAAATGCGGCGGCTGTACGAAGCCTCGGTCCAGGCCGCCTACACCACGGAAGAACTGCGCGATCTGTTGACCCAATCCCGCCTCAACGACGGCCGCTCGCACGTCTTCCGCTTCCGGCTGACGCACCTGGGGATCGAACGGAGGGCAACCTGACAAAAAGGCTGGGTGCCCCATCCAAAGCCTGCCCTGAGCGAAGGTCGAAGAGCCGGTTTTGCTTGGGTGGGATTTTTGGTGGTGCGCTCAAACACCCACCCAAGCAGAAGATGCTTGGGTGGGGCACCCGCATCCTGCTTGGGTGGGCCGAGAACAGGAGCGGGAACTCTCAATTCGACGGTCTCCAAGACAACGCGGTGACACTAGGGACATCTTACTTTCCTAAAAAAGGGCCTTATTTCTAAGGCCAAACGGAAGGGGAACCCTCTATGAGATATACCTTGTATTCTCTGTTGCTCGCGTTGCTGCTGAGTGTGTTCGCATTCGCGCAGTCCACATCCTCACAGAGCGCGACACAGAACCCGTCTGGGACACAGCCACAGGCGCCAAGCAGTGAAAATCAGCCGCAAATGCCCTCTGGTGGCAGCCAATCGCAAAGCCAGGGGCAGATGTCAGGCCAGCAAGGGCAAAGTGGACAGAGCACCAACCAGATGGGCACACAGAGCAACGCGGCGGGTGCACAAAGCAGCCAGCAAAACAGTCAGATCCAGCAGCAGCTTCAGAACCAACTGCAAAACGTCGACAACAACATCAATGTTCAGGTAAGCAACAACAACGAGATCGTTCTGACTGGCACGGTGAGATCGGAGCAAGAGAAACAGAGGGCCGAACAGATCGCCCGCTCCTCCGCTCCCAACCAGACGGTCGTTAACAACCTCGTGGTGAGCAGTTCCGCTTCCGCCAGCACCTCTGGCACTTCGCCCAATGCGGCATGCACCTGTCCGAATGAGGCGCAGGGATCCCAAGGTGCGAATGTGCACAAGAGGCGTAGGCACCACCACGATCAAGACACGGACAAAGACAAAGAGCGCGACCAGAATAGAACGGAACGCTAAACCAGGTAACCCACCCTTTCATTGCCAGCGCCGCAATTCGAAAGGGTGAGGAAACCACCCACAATTGTCTTCCGGAGCGCGAGTCGAGGGACTTTGGGTCTGTGTTCGATGGCAACCAGAGGATCGGCCTTACGATGGCAACCAGAAGATCGGCCTTAGAGCAGCCTCCGTCATTAGCGCGATCGGTTGTAACGCAATTGACACTGAATCCCAATGGGCACCACTCCGGAGACGGAACTTAGACGGATGAAAACCCCACCCGAGCAAAGCCGGCTCGGGTGGGGCACACTCGAGTGTTTTCTCTTTACACAGCAATCCGGACCAGAACGCTGGAGGTAATTGGTGAAGCCGCCAAGAAGATTCCGAAGAAATGCGGCAGAAACACCCGTCCATGGAGTGGAGAAAGATTGCTGGACTGCGGGACATTCTTGTTCACGAATACTTCGGCATTGACACGGAGATCATTTGGGACATCGTTCAGAATAAATTGCCGCCTCTCCAAGAGTGTGTCCGAAATCTGCTGGGATGCTGACTATCGCGGCTGCCGGATGCCCCAGAGGTGCATGCACCCTCGGAACCTTGACGGCTGGCACAGTTGGATATTTATTTGCGTTAGTGACCTACTGGCGTTATCTAAAGGGATAATGCCTTCGAAACCCGCTCTTTGACAATCGCCGCCGAAAATAACCGAAAATGCTAACTAAGTCATTTGGATAAAGGTTCTTGCGGGTAAGTCCTTTGTTCCATCGGTGCTTGACGGCTAGGCCACGGTATGCAGTGCGTAAACTGCTGATTCTACGTGGCCGTGGGGAAGGGGGTCGGATTATCGCAGGAGAAAACATCGAAGCTTGGGCCAAGGGCTCATACGCCTCGCTCTGTGCAGGGAACTCTGTTCTGTATAATCGCCCGTTTCACACCACTCCCAAGGAGCGCGTTTGGCGCCAGCAGAAATCGGCATCATTGGCGGCAGCGGGTTGTATTCCATGCCC
>DASQXC010000399.1:0-2554 GCA_035639935.1 Terriglobales bacterium | reverse complement strand
CGATAAATAGAAATGCCGGCGTCGGAGACGATTTGGTCCGAATGGAGCTGGGTGCCGACATCGCAGACAGCCCACTGTACCGCCGCTCTTGACCATTCCTGAACTCACCAAACGCGTTTCGAACGGGACGGATCGTTCGCTCTGCCCGGCAGTCGACGTGTGGTGGATCAAACCATTGGAGCCCGTGTGTCTCCCATGAGCGGGCGTGAGCGCGCATACCAGCTCTCGGTCGAGTTTCATGGCGATCAGTGGCTCGCCCTCAATGATCAGAACGTCGGCGGCAATCTGGTGCGCGGGCGCCGGCGCATCATCTTCTACCGCCATCGTGCTGTTCGTCGCCTCATTGGTCTGAAGTTTGATCACGGGACGAAACGAGAGCGCCCTTTTCCTCGCGGTCCGGGAACAAAGGACCGCCCGGTGCGTTTCCGCCGATGTCGTCAACCCGGGAGATCATCCAATGAATTGGGATCGCATCGAAGGCAACTGGAAGCAACTCAAGGGCAAGGTTAAGGAACAGTGGGGCAAGCTCACGGACGACGAACTCGATGAGGTCAACGGCAACCGCGAACAGCTCGAGGGCAAGCTTCAGAAGCGTTACGGTTACGACAAGGATGAGGCCAAGCGACGCATCGACGAATGGTTCAAGCGCATGTAAGCGGTTTGGGGTAGGCCCCTGCGGAGCCCGAACCCCCGCAAGAGCGGACCGGCACCTCCTAGCTTCGGTGCCCGGTACCACAACCGCCTTCCTCGGCCCCCGACGAGACGCGCGGCGGCTGCTTCGGGGGTCCCGACGACGAAAACGGAGGCGGCGCACGCGCAAGCGGTGATCGATCCGGCCGAATGTGCTCCCGCTGAAGTATCCTGAGCAACTCTCCCTGCCAGTGCCGATGCCGACCCCGGAGGGCACCCATATTCCGCGTGACGCCGACAGTCATCTCCGTGCTCGGTTACTCAAAGGGCTTCGGACACACAGATCTCGTCACCCGCTGAGCGCGTTTCCCGAGAGAGCGTTCGCCCCTACTGGCGGTGACGCGTGGGCAGCCGGATTACGTCGTGCCATCGCTGAAGAGCTAGTTAGCGCCCACTAAACACGACGCTGCTCCGGCCGCCAAGACATTGGAACCAATTGCCCCGTCACGCGTTCGATTCGGGCCCCGCGCGCATCCAAAGTGCGCGGGCCCACAAGGCCGTGATTAACGGAGCCGCAGTCAATCGCGGGCCGAACAACGCATTTTCAGTGGTCGAGAGAGGGAATCTCGCGTGTTCCGAAGAATCGCCCAAGTCGCACCGATAGCGACGTTGATAGATCCCTATATCTCCGTACAGCGCGGACGCACTAATTTAAGCCGGTGTGCGTCTGAGAGCCTGGAACTCGCGCCAATGCGACCGCCGTCGCGGAAGCCGCGCCAGCCGTCATCGCCGCAAAGCACCGGATCGCCCGCCACGGGAACCAACTCGCCACGCCAGCGTTCGCCCTCTCGAGCGAGCACCGAAATATCGCGGGACTGAAGTGACAGCGTCCCAAAACTTTCACGTGTCGCCACGGGAGAGATAGCTGGAATTGCCGCACGTGCACGGAGGCATCAGCGATTGAAAATACCACGATAGTGCCATAGCGCAGGGGAGAGGATGTGCCATGAAACGCTTGTCAACCACGACCAAGCGTGACCTCGTCGTCTTCAGTATAATACTGGCTGTCGCGACCGTCGCATCGATCCTGGCTGTCGTCTGGCAGGCCGGCTCTGCTGACACGGCACGCGCCTTAGCGGAAAGGGCCAGGAAAGTAGCGGGCGACCAACTGGCGCTGGAGCGCACTGCCAGGGAAGCTGCTGAGCGCGCGGTCCAGGACTTGCCCGAGCAGCTGGCGCGGGCGCAAAGCGTGCGAGAAGCCCTCGAGCAGTCCCTGAAGCACACAAGGGAGCAGTTGGACGAGGAGCGGACCGCCAGGAAAGCCGGCGAGCGTGCCATCAAGGACCTGCGCGAGCAACTGGCACAGGCTCGTAGTGAGAAGGAATCCGTACAGCGGTCCGTCAACGATCAAGGGGGGCAGCTTGGCCAGGAGCGGACCGCCCGAGAAGCCGCCGAGGCCGCCGTCAGGGAGACTCGGGAACAGCTAATCCAAGAGCGCACCGCTAGAGAAGCTGCTGAGCGTGCCCTCAAGGACCGGCGCGTGCGGCTGGCGCAGGAGCGCAGCGCCAGTGAAGCTGGCGAGCGTGCCAAGGACCTGCGTGGTGGCCATCGGGGTCCAAACGACCTCGGCCCCTTGCTCGACTTGGGCACAGCTCTTCTTTTTCGGTCCGCGTTTCCGCGATTTCGATGACTGATCCGACCCGTCGGGATCGCTGCAAGATAGGCACTGGTCTCAGGGCATGCCGCCGGTATGCAAAAAGGACCGCCCTCGGCATTTTGGCCCCCGGGGTCTCGAAGAGCCAATGCGCAGGGGCCACAGTGCTCACGCTGGGGCGGCAGGGCGGCACCTGCTATGGCATTTTTAGTGTGGACTGGCGCGGCGCCACTCGTGCGACAAGTAGCCGCCAGCGGGTCCTGCTGAAAA
>DASQXC010000398.1:0-8056 GCA_035639935.1 Terriglobales bacterium | reverse complement strand
TCGGTGAGGTTGGCAGACATCTCCGCAAACATGTCATAAAACTTGGTCTCGCGGGGAACTAGACGGACCATCCCAGGCTCCCTCTGCCGGAGGCTTCGAGCGGCTTTCCAATATCGCATCCGGAGCCGGATAGGTCAAACGGGTTGCTGAGTGTCAAGCCAGCCCAGGAGTCCCGGGCGCACCGCCCAGTGCTTGGAAAACCGCAGAGACGCCGAGGGCGCCGAGATCAGAGTACAACGTCCGCCATTTTGGTGGCGGTGCCTCACTGATGAGTGGTAATTGGGGCACCCTACGAATGTTGGGTCTGGAGTTGTTGGCGCGCACCGCGGAACAAGCGCAACAGTGCGCGGTACACCTGTCGAATGGCCAGCACGACCAGCAAAACCAAGGCGGCGACCACAGCCGCCGCTACGTAGGGGTGGGCGGTGGCGAACCAGGTGAGGCCAACTGCGAGTACATCCTCTCCCAGGCTCAGGGCGATATTGGAGAAGGGTTCAGGCGAGGGCGTGACTGCAGCGCGCAGTGCCATCTTTCCTCCGTGAGCGGCCAGCGCTACCAACCCGCCGATGCCAGCGGCGGCTACCTGAGCTCCGGGGGAAAGTTGGGCCGTTGCCCCGTAGGCCAGCAGGGCGGCTACGGGCACCCGCACGAACGTTTGCACGGCATTCCAGATGAGGTCGAACGCCGGGACCTTGTCTGCGAAAAATTCGACGAGGAACAGAGCCGCCGTCGCAATGATTATCCACCAGCTATCCAGCAAACGTAGAGGGGGAGGAAGCGGCAGCAAACCGGTGCGCGACAGCAGCCCCAGCGTCGCCACCGTAGCATAAACATTCAATCCGGCGGCAAAGCTGGCCCCGCTCAGAATAGCCACAATCTCTGGGGTCGTGAAAGTCACTTAAGGTCAAAAGGCCGCCCCTCAGCCTTGGGACGGCCTTCCACAATATGATCCGAAGTTCGCTTACAGGGTTGACTCAATCTCAAACCCCCAAGCCTGCAACAGAGACTCGGGGATGAATTTAGAGTTCTTGTTGCGCCGGGCCCATTCCCGCAGACGCGTGGAGCGGACGTATTGGTCGGGCTGCAGCTTGAACTCCTTTACTGCCTGTTCGAAGGAGGTAACCGTGGGAACCACCGGCCCAATCGGTTCCGGCTTTCCCCAATTGGGATTGCCACGTCGCTTAGCCATGATAACTTCGTCCTGCCTTTTGTTCCGCTAAGGTGTTGGATTACTGCTGACTTGCAAAGGATTCACCGCCCCACGCTCTACATAGGGAGCGAATTAGGCTGTAAATCTTTTCATATTACTTGGAGCGAGACATAAACACAACATATTGCAAAAAGATTATGGGAGCTTGGCGGCTTAACTTGTTCTTGTTCAATAGATTAAGAGCACGACTACCTTTATCCTCTCCGGAAACCCATTAGATGTGCAAGAGAACTCCGCAGTTGCTTCACAGATGCAAGACTGAGGGCTAACAGTTTCTCCCTGACTTTTATAACTGCACCAGCGGGCGAGGACTAAAGGTCAGGACCGTGAAAACTCCGCCGCAAGTGCAGTTCGCAATTGTGCTGGCGAAATTCTTGCTCGACGTGTGACGGTGGCGACTGGTGGACGGCCCCTGCCGCTTCTGCCAGGGAAATCGAAAATAGCTTGCCGCAAACTGCACACTCCCAAGCCATTAGGGAGTTGTGGAGGCGATATATAGGTACCAGCCATCGCCGCTCCACCAGCGCTCGCGAGATTGAAACCTGCTTCACAGGCCACCTGAGCGTAGCGCCAATTGGGACGCAATAAGTTCCTCTGTGGAGTATAAATCAGCGAATACGATGTCAAGGATTTCTAGCTGCGGTTGCCCACTGGATAGCCAATGCGAGCCATATGTTTTCCGATCCAATTGTCCACAAGCTAGAAGTTCCAAGGGAGGGGCAACCTGGTTTCAACTTCATGAAATCAGTGCGGTTGTGCAGCAGGGATCGACTGCGCCACGATTCCCACACGGGTTTCCACAGCGTTTAGGCGCAGTTACGCTGTGCCCTCGTCCGAGTCAGGGGCGTATTTGTCCCAGTGGCGAAACTGCGCAGCGGTCCTCGGCTCCAAAGGAGGTTTTGTCACCATCGCGGATTTCGCAGCTCCCCAAGTTTGAATAGGGATCAACGCCGGCTATCGTGGGTAGGACCAGAGCGGCTATTTGCCTAGCGCGGTCCCAACCAGGATAGCGGAAACGGAAAACCCACAAAATTTCCATCGAGATATCCACCGGAAAGCCAAGCCAAATAGTCGCCAAAACAATGCGGAAGTTGGCCGATGCCACGCGCCTATTGGTGCTGTGCCCCAACATAGTGTCAGTATTTTTTCGCTTTACTTCCGGCGAGGAATCTGAATAGCGTTGCTTCCGAACCAGGCAATGTAAGCCATCGCAAAGCTACTGGGGGTGAGCATAGCGACCCAGCCGAAGGCCCCTATCATTCCTTGCGTGTACGACGATTTGACGGGGCTGCGTGTCCGCCAACTAATCCTCGAAGCGCAAGGTTACAAGGTTGTTGCGGCGACCTCGGCCCAGCAAGGGATTGAGGTATTCCAGTCCAACCCGGTTGACCTCGTCGTCGCCGACAACTTTTCGCGAGAAGGGGATTTATCATCACTGGCCAGTCATCCGATGTAGAGTACTTTCGGCTGTTCACTCGTGATGCAAGTCTCTCTCCTGCCCTGCGATCTTGCGCTGCTTGAGCTGGCAGCTGAGTGTCCGACAGCATTTGACGAGCATCTGGGGGTCCGCGTCGCGACCGGCTGGGAGGATTTCACCCCCGCCATGAAGGTGTCGCGGGACAAACTGCGAGCCGATTCGGCGCTTTCCGGTGGTGGACACACCTGGTCCTCGTGGGTCCACCACCTGTGGTCGCGGGTGTGTGCGGCTATACTGGCCCTCCTACTGCTGATGGAGTCGTGGAAATCGCGTATGCTATTGCCCCTGCCTATCAGGGGCAGGGGCTCGCGACCCGCGCTGCCGCTGAGCTGATCCATCGCGCTTTTGACGACGTGCGAGTGCGTGTCGTGTGTGCGCACACCTTGCCAGAGCACAATGCGTCCACGCGGGTGCTGGAAAAACTGGGGATGCGTTTCGTCGGACTCGCCAACGACACCGATGAGGGCACGGTCTGGCGATGGGAACTGACGCGACCCTGAAGATCGGGTTGAGGCGGTCTGCCGTGCCGCTTGGATTCGCACAACATCGGCTGCGTCAGGTGACCAGATCAGTAATGAGAGCTTTTATTCCAGCAACAGGCCCTCTGTCGCACCGAACCGCGGTTCGACTCAATCTCCCACGAAGGCATCCGCCTCGATTTCCACAAGCATCTCTGGTGAAATGAGCCGGCTGACCTGGATCATCGAGGTCACCGGGCGGATGTCGCGAGTAGCCCACTACCGGCTCCCAGGCAGTTCCGCTGGAAATGTTCTGTCGCGCCATGCTGTTCTCCGATCTTTTCCGGAATCCACCGATTGTTTCGCGGTTCCTTCCAGTCATAACACGGCATCGGGTCGGTACGGCAAACAGCGATCGTCCGCCGGGTCGCAGTTCTGGCTCAGTTGGAGGTCGTATGTAGCCGAAATCTCTGGGACGTTAGATTCGGCACCGACGCCATTCGCAGAGGAAGTTTGGCGAGCAGAAGCGGAGATCCACCGGCAAGGGAAGATTCCACCTGCCACCGGAGGCGCGAAGTCGCGACCCCACCGTTCAAAGTACTGCGAAGGCGTTTCGCCTATCCCGCTGCCCGATCACCTGTTGCTACATCACCTGTAGCGCACCCGTTCTGCAGGTTCTCGGTCTTCTCGGGATACAGGCGGATACTGGAACAGAGGCAGCCGAAGCGGGTGCGGAGGATCAGACCGACGTCCAACACGAGCAGGAGGAGAGGGGAATGCCCGCAGGTCGCGCAGCGATTTGAGTCTAGTTTCCCCATGTTCCACCACCAGCGTATCAGGTCTACCGCACTTGTTATTCCAAATAGCCGCTGGATTCTTCCCCCCGGTAACGCGACCAGCCACCCAACTTAAATCTAACCACTTATCGCGATCTGGACGCCAGAATGGGGACTCGCCAGAAGACGCAGCCAACAACCCAAAATGCAAGCTGTTGCAGGGTGTAGGAAGGAGTCTTACCTCGCAGCTTGCAATAACTCCCCGTTAACTGTGAAGATTAGAGTCAAGCGCCCGGGTGGCGAAACTGGCAGACGCACGGGACTTAAAATCCCGGGCCCCGAAAGGGGCGTGCGGGTTCGATTCCCGCCCCGGGCACCAGCCTTAAGAATCCATCCTTAGCCGCGGACGGGGACGAAGTTGTCAGCACGCAATTCTCCCGGAGCGACCTCATCGACATAGCACCAGACCCAGTTCTCGCCTGGTTCAATGGAGCGCACCAGCGGATGCCGCGAGTAATGGAAATGCTTCGTAGCATGTTTGTTCTTGGAGGAATCGCAGCAGCCCACATGGCCGCACTCCAGGCACATGCGGAGATGCACCCAACTATCGCCGGTTTTGATGCAGTCCTCGCAGACGTGCTTGTCCGTGCGGGTGAACCTGATCTGATCGAGATGCGTGCATTGAGCCGCCATAGCTGAACCTCCGGCATCAAGCGGACTTGTGGAGAGCCGGCTGCCGTTCCAGCGCGTTGCGATCCCACTTGCCGAGCGTTGCTCCCGCTTCGTAAGTGGACTGGCAGAACTCAAGAAGCGCTGCACCCGGCGAAGGCGAACTCCGCACATCGTCGTACGTCAGGATGAACTCGCTGAGTTGCGCATCATAGTGCGCGGCCGCAGGTCGCACCGGCCAGTCGCGGAACCCGGCCGGCTCAGGAGCAGTGTACGAGTAAAAAGCCGGACCGGTGATTTTGCCGCTCCCCGGCCAGAATCCGACACTGCTGACCTCGTGTGAATACGCCTCGCGCGTGATGCGATCCGCACCGGGGCGCTCAGGCGCGCGTCGCCCGGAGAAGCGTGTCACGGCCAGATCAAAGCTGCCCCAGAAGAAATGAATAGGGCTGCATTTGCCGAGGAACCTCGACCGGAATTCCTCGAAGACGCCCTGGACGGTCAACAGAATTTTCCAGAACCTCTGGGCGGCCTCCGGATCATAGGAAGCATGCACGCGATCCTCGTCGAACGGAATGGGATCGGGCACTTCCACCGGCATCCGCCAGATCTTTACTTCGATACCCGCCGATTGCAACATGCCCATGACTTCCTTATAGAAATCGGCGACAGACCTCGGAGCGAGTGGAAGCACTCTGCGCGAGCCCTCACTCGTCTGCAGCACGAGTTGGTGGTCAATGAAGTCGAACCACAACTCGAACGGCGTATTGCCATACGGAATCGGCGAGGTGGTCAAGCCGCGGGCGTTCACGTACAGCGGGACGTTCCACCAGTGGTTGATCAGCGGTGTGAGCGCGAGGCGGAGTTTGCCGACGATCTGCGCCCACATATGAAGGGTGGCATAAGTGTCCTTCCATTGCTTCAGCGGGAGAGGAGGCCACCTGTCATCGTTTAGCCCGCCGAATCGCTGCATTACCCACTTCCTTCCTGGCTGAGTTCCTGCGCCCGCTTTGCCTCGCGAGTGAAACGCTAAATATACATCGCTGCGCCTCATCACGGTTCGGCACAGCGTCGAAAGCCGGAGCGGAGAGCTCAACCCGCACACGGCGCTTTTGGCGTGAACACCTCCGCTACCGTATAATTGCGGCTTTCCGTTACTCCGAATCGAGGGTGGAATATTTCTGCGTTTCCTCAGGTTTCACAAGCTGGGGTCAACCACGCTCGAAGGTTAGCCCGGCTTTTCTCCCCCCTCTTAGCGGGATTGTTCCTCTCCTCGATCATTGGTGCGCAGCAAGAACTCATTCAAGATATTCAGATTCACGGCAACCGGCGTATCCCTGCCGACACCATTCGGGCCAAGATCTTCACCCATGCCGGTGATGTTTACGACCAGGCCGCCTTGGAGCGCGACTTCAATTCCCTCTGGAACGCCGGTTACTTCGAGGACATCCGCTTCGAGCGCGAGCAGGGCTCCAAGGGCTGGATCATCCACATTTACGTCAGGGAAAAGCCGACCATCCGTGAAATTAACTACCTGGGCCTCAGCTCGGTGACGCAGAGTGACGTGCTCGACCGGTTCAAAGAGCGCAAGGTGGGGTTGACGGTAGAGAACCAATACGACCCTACCAAAGTGAAGAAGGCGGAGGTCACGCTCAAGGAGTTGCTGGCCGAACACGGGCGCCAGTTCGCCACCGTGCGTACCGAGGTGCGGCAGATTCCGCCGGCGGCGGTGGGCATCACGTTCATCGTCAAGGAAGGCCCCAAGGTCAAGGTCGGGCGAATCATGTTCCAGGGGAATAGCAATGTCAGCAGCCGGTATCTGCGCTCGGCGATGAAGAACCTGAAGCCGATCGGCATTCCCCACTCCATCATTCTGGAAAACCTGTTCTCGCGCACCTACGATGCCACCAAGCTGAGCGAAGACCAGGAGCGCGTCCGTGACGCGCTGCAGCAGAAGGGCTACTTCAAGGCACTGGTGCAGGACCCGAAGACCAACATCCGCGACAGCAAGGGGTTCCACTTGCCGCTGATCCAGAAAGGCGGGGGCAAAGCCGTGGACATCACCCTGCCCATCGAGGAGGGCGATCGCTACCGGCTGAAGGAGATCAAGTTCAGCGGCAACAAAGCAATCACCAACACGGAGCTCCTGCGCCGCACAATCCCGATGAAGGATGGCGACATCTTTAATGTGGAGCTGATGCGCAAAGGCATCAAGAACCTGCGCGATGCCTATGGCGCACTGGGCTACATCAACTTCACGCCCGTCCCGGACACCGAGATTGATGAAGATCACAAGATGGTGACCGTCAAATTCGATCTCGATGAAGGCAAGCAGTTCTTCGTGCGGCGAATCGAGTTCCAGGGGAACACCACCACGCGCGATAAAGTTATCCGCCGCGAGCTGGCGCTGGAAGAAGGCCAGGTTTACAACAGCAAGCTTTGGGAGTTCAGCCTCCTGCGCCTGAACCAGTTGGGCTACTTCGAGCCGCTGAAGCCCGATCAGGACACCAAAGTCGATCAGAACAATCAGCAAGGTACGGTGGATCTCACGCTCAAAGTCAAGGAGAAGGGGAAGAACTCGATTGGACTGACCGGCGGCGTCAGCGGCCTGGCGGGGTCATTCATCGGCATCAATTATCAGACCAACAACTTCCTGGGCTTGGGCGAGACCCTGACGATCTCAGCCAATATCGGCAACCTGGAGCGCAACCTGATGTTCGGCTTCACCGAGCCGTACATGTTTGACCGCCCGCTGCAGCTCGGGTTTACGGTGTATACGCGAAGGTTCAATTACAACCAGGCGCGGCAGGTGAACATTCTGGCAGGACAGGCACTCAACCTGCCCCAGAGCGTGTTGAACACGTTGCAGAACTTCACCCAGTCGAGCACCGGGTTCACGACTTCCGCCAGCTATCCGCTGCGGCATTCGTGGAAGCGCGTTGGTATCAGCTATGGCTACGACACATCATCGCTCACCACTTTCAGCCAGGCATCGCAGCAATACTTCCAGACTCTCGCATTTCGCGGTCTCTCCGGACCAAATGCATTGCACGGCGTGGTCACCAGCAAGGTGATCCCCAGCCTCACTTACAGCACCATCAACAGCCCCCTCCGCCCAACAACTGGACAGAGCTACTTTCTTGGCGCGGAAATAACCGGGCTTGGCGGCAATGTGAAATCGGTGCGGCCAATCGCCGAGTACAAGCGCTTCGTGAGCATGAAGGGCTTGCATCCGAACCGCGATGGCCACCAGGTGCTGGGCTTCCGAATGCAGGGGTCATTCCTCACGGGCTACGGCGGCCTCGTGGCCCCGCCATTTGAGCGGTTCTACATGGGCGGCGACCAGGACCTGCGCGGGTTCGACATCCGCTCCGCCTCGCCCTGGGCCTTCATTGCGACCACGACAAGCATCGCTCTGCAAAACCCCGATGGCACGCCGGTTCCCAGAGATCCCTCCAACCCTCGT
>DASQXC010000397.1:0-3424 GCA_035639935.1 Terriglobales bacterium | reverse complement strand
ACACAACGATCAAAATACAGAAGGCTTCTTTGAATTCACTTGTCAGAATGTCCCTGACAAAAGCGCCCGGTGAGACATTTTGTCCAGACAGACGCTAGATGCCTGTGCCTAACGGACTGAAAACAATCCGCAAGTGGTTGCAGCGTGGAGAAGCGAAAATGGTAGAGCGCGTGCCTGCTGCAAATTCGGACAATCGGACTATGTCTCTGCCCTTTCGCGCCAAGCTCTTCATTGCCTGCACCGCGACAGTCGGCATTGTAGTGATGTTGCACTCCCTCGCCCACTGGCAATCGAGCGATTTGATGCGGTTCGGCTGTTACCTGCTCATTGCCCTGGTAGCGGCGGGCCTGAAAGTACAGCTTCCCGGCATTGACGGCAGTATGTCGGTCAATTTCCTTTTCATCCTGGTCGGTATCCTGGAATTGTCTTTGCCGGAGACGCTGGTGATCGGCTGCACTTCCGGCCTGGTGCAGTGCTTGTGGCACCTGCAACGCCGCCCCCGCCCGGAGAAGTTGATTTTCAATGTCTTCAGCATGATGGCGCCGGCCATCGCGGTTTCCTATTTCAGTTACCACCGGCTCGAACCCGTCCTGGGCAGTATGCCGTTGCTTTTGATTGCCGCCGCCTGCATGTATTTCGTGACCAATACCATGCCAGTGGCGATCGTGATCTCGCTGACGGAGGCGAAGTCGTTCCGCAAAATTTGGGCTGAGTGCTACTTCTGGTCGTTTCCGTACTACCTGGCCGGCGCCGCCATCGCCGCCACCATCCGCATGATGAACCGCTACGTGGGCTGGCAGACCTCGCTGCTGGTGCTGCCCATCATGTATTGGCTCTACCGCTCCTATCGCCTGTACCTGGGCCGGTTGCAGGACGAGAAGCGCCACGTGGAGGAGATGGCCAATCTGCATCTGCGCACCATCGAAGCTCTGGCGCTGGCCATTGAAGCCAAAGATCACACCACCCACGACCACCTGCAGCGCGTGCGCGTTTACGCCCTGGAGATCGCCAAAGACTTGGAGGTGACCGAAGACGAAATGGAGGCCCTGCGCGCCGCCGCCATGCTGCACGACATCGGCAAGCTGGCCGTCCCCGAGCACATTATCAACAAGCCTGGGCGACTGACACCGGAAGAGTTCGAGAAGATGAAGATCCATCCGGTGATCGGGGCAGAGATCCTCAAGCAGGTGAATTTTCCCTACCCGGTGGTCCCCATCGTGCGCTCGCACCACGAGAAATGGGACGGCAGCGGCTACCCCGACGGGCTGAAGGGCGAGGAGATCCCCATTGGAGCGCGCATTTTGTCCGCGGTGGATTGCCTGGATGCGCTGGCCTCGGACCGCCAGTATCGTCGCGCGCTGCCGCTCGACCAGGCGATGGACGAAGTGGCGCGCTGCGCCGGCACTCAGTTCGATCCTCGCGTTGTGACCGTGTTGAAGCGGCGTTACGTCGAGTTGGAGCGCAAGGCCCAGAGCTCCTCTTCCAAATCCGCGCAGGCCCGGCTCTCCACCGAGGTAAAGGTGGAGCGCGGCCAAGAGCCCGCCGCCGGTTTCGAGCAGTCCGCGTCTTCCGTCTCGATGGGAGATTCGGAGATCTTCCTCAGCTCTATTGCCGCCGCCCGCCAGGAAGCACAGATGCTGTTCGAGCTCAGCCACGATCTCGGCACCACGCTCAGCCTGGACGAAACCTTGTCTCTGCTTTCGGTGCGACTGAAGAAGCTGGTGCCCTACGATTCTGTGGTCATCTACGTAAGCCGTGGCGAGAAGCTGGTGCCGCAATACGTGAGCGGCGACAACTTTCGGCTGTTCTCGGCGCTGGAGATTCCCATCGGCCAGGGCGTATCGGGATGGGTGGCGCAGAACCGCAAACCCATCGTCAATGGCAATCCTTCGGTCGAGCCCGGCTACGTCAATGACGACAGCAAATTCAGCACGCTGCGCTCCGCCTTGGCCGTCCCCCTCGAGGGGGTGAACGGAGTAGTGGGGGTGCTGGCGCTGTACAAGTCTGAGAGTAGCGCCTTCACCAATGACCATTTGCGGGTGCTGCTGGCGATCGCGTCCAAGGTGGGCATCTGTATCGAGAACGCGCTGAAGTACCAGCAGGCGGAAAGCTCCGCCACCACTGACTATCTCACCGGACTGCCTAACGCCCGCTCTCTGTTCCTGCACTTGGACCGCGAACTGGCGCGCTGCAAGCGCACCCAGACGCCGCTGGCCGTGATGGTGTGCGATCTCGATGGGTTCAAGCAGATCAACGACCGCTTCGGCCATCTGGAGGGCAACAAGGTGCTGCGCAAGTTCGCTACTTTCGCCAAGGCAGTGTGCCGCGAATATGACTATGTGGCCCGCATGGGCGGGGATGAGTTCGTGATTGTGGCCCCTGGACTTACCCCCAGCGCCGCGGAAGAGAAGAGCGCCCACTTGGCATCGCTGGCCCGGGAAGCCGGACGCCAGGTCTGTGGCCACGATTTCCTGTCGGTCAGCATCGGCTGTGTGTTTTATCCGGATGCCGGCACAGACGCCGAGCAGTTGCTCACCGAGGCCGACCGCAAGATGTACATCGTCAAAGAAGTGCAACACCAGCGCGCCGAGCAGATGCAGAGTGTCGCGGCGGTTCCGGAGATGGTGAACTGAAAGGGGCGGCATGAGCAGGATTCTCTGGCGCCTGGCAGCCATGGCGGCGGTGGTACTCGCGGGCGGATTGCTCGCCGCCACTCTGGTGCGTTTCGCCCCCGGGTTCGACGTGGACGAGCAGCAACTGGACTCACGGCTGAAAGCAGAAAGCGTGGAGGCGCTGCGTCAGGCCCGCGCTCGTGACTGCAACATCGTCAGTTTCTATGTGCACTACCTGGGGCGCGCTGTTCACGGCGACCTGGGCCAGTCGCGCACGCTTAGTCGTCCGGTGCGCGAGTTGCTGAGCGAGCGCCTGCCAGTGACCGCGCGTTTGGCCGGGGTCGGGCTGCTGGCAGGCTGGGCCTGCGCTGTAGTGCTGGCCATCGGTGCCACCATGGCCCGCCGGCTGCCATGCGATTTGGCCGCCACCGTGCTTGGCGCGATCTTTCTCTCGATACCTGCCGCTGTGCTGGCCTTGCTGTTCGTTTATCTCAGCGCACCGGCATACCTCGCCATCGCGCTGGTGGTGTTTCCGAAGGTCTTCTCCTACACACGCAACCTGCTGGCCAAGAGCTATGGCCTGCCGCACCTGGTGACCGCATACGCAAAAGGAGTGGGCCCGGTGCGGATTCTGCTTTCGCATGTCCTGTCAGTGGCAGGCCCGCAGTTGGTCGCTGTCGGTGGGATCTCGGTCAGCATCGCGCTGGGCGCAGCCATCCCGGTGGAAGCGCTCTGCGGCGTCCCGGGAATCGGACAGCTCGCGTGGCAAGCCGCGCTGGGTCGCGACCTGCCCTTGCTGGTGAACCTGACCG
>DASQXC010000396.1:0-7264 GCA_035639935.1 Terriglobales bacterium | reverse complement strand
GGGGCTCGACGTCGACGTGGACAATCTCTATGTCAAGCACGCGGTGGCTAACGACGGGCCGCGCATGAAACGTATCCGGCCGGCGCCGATGGGACGCGCCTACCGCTATCAGCGGCGCATGGCACATTTGGAGATCGTGCTGGCGGAACGCGGCAAACAGAACGGTGCAGCCAGCGCGACGGTCGTTGGCGGAGAAGAAGCGGCCAGCGCTCGGCCCCAGTCGCGGGCGCCTGGAAACAGGAAGTCGGCACGCCCGGCGCGCAAGAAGATCGCCGGCGCAAGAAGATAGAGGGGAACAAGATGGGACAAAAAGTACATCCTTATGGATTTCGGCTCGGCTACACGAAGCCGTGGAAATCGCGCTGGTATCTAGAACGCGATTACGACAAGACCCTGCTCGAAGACGTCAAGCTGAAGAACGAGTTGAAAGAGAAGCTCAAGTCGGCCGGCGTTAGCTCGATTGAGATCGAGCGTCCGGGCAACAAGCTGCGTATCATCATTCGCACCGCGCGCCCCGGGATCATTATCGGGCGCAAAGGGGCGGAGATCGACAAGCTGAAGCAGGAGCTGCAGAAGCGCACCAATCGCGATGTCTTCATTGATATCCAGGAGGTGCATAAGCCGGAACTTGATGCGCAACTGGTGGCCGAGTCGATTGCGCTCCAACTGGAGAAGCGGGTCGGCTTCCGTCGCGCCATGCGCAAGGCAGTGGATTCGGCACTTCGCTTCGGATGCAAGGGAATCAAGGTGCGAGTCAGCGGTCGTCTGAACGGCAACGAGATCGCACGCTCGGAGTGGTACTTGCAGGGAAGGCTGCCGCTACACACCCTGCGGGCGGATATCGAGTATGGTTTTGCCGAGGCCAAAACGACTTATGGCGTGATCGGGGTCAAGTGCTGGATTTATCGCGGAGAGATTCTGACGCAGAAAAGACGCGAAGAACAGGGCGTTACCGCCGGTGCATTTTAGTCGCCAGTTGCGATAGGTTGAGGGGCGATTCGCGGCTACTGATAACTGACAACCGAGAACCGACTTATGTTGATGCCGAAAAAAGTCAAGTACCGCAAGCAGCAGCGCGGACGCATGCGCGGCAAAGCGTGGCGCGGCTCCGAACTGTCTTACGGGGATTTCGGCTTGAAGGTGCTCGAGCCCGGGTGGATCACCGACCGGCAGATCGAAGCCAGCCGCGTCGCCATGACCCGCTTCATCAAGCGCGGCGGCAAGATCTGGCTGCGCCTGTTTCCCGACAAGCCGGTCACCAAGAAGCCGGCCGAGACGCGTATGGGTAAAGGCAAGGGCGCGCCCGATCACTGGGTGGCAGTAGTGCGTCCGGGAAAAATCCTGTTCGAGATGGAAGGAGTCACGCCGCAGGATGCCGCGGAAGCCATGCGCCTGGCCTCGCACAAGCTGCCGCTGCGGACCCGTTTCGTCTCGCGGCACGAGGCGTAACGATGGATGTGGAGAAGATACGGAACTTGACCGATGATGAGCTCAAGCATCAGGAGCGCGAACTCAATGACCAGCTCTTCCGCTTGAAGTTCCAGATGCGGATGGGACAAACCGAGAGCTTGAAAAAGATCCGTGGCCTGCGCAAGGGCATCGCGCGAGTGAAGACGGTCGCCCGTCAGCGCGAACTGGAGAGAGCCGTTACGGAGAAGAAATAAGTTATGGCAGAGACAGCGACCCGGTCGCGCCGCAACACTAAGATTGGGTACGTGGTTTCGACCAGGATGGCGAAGACCATCGTGGTTGAGGCCACCCGGCAGAAATCGCATGCCTTGTATCGGCGCGTGATTTCGCGTTCGAAGAAGTTCTACGCGCACGACGAGAACAACACGGCGCGCGTCGGAGACGTTGTGCTGATCGAGGAGACGCGGCCCATGTCCCGGCTGAAGCGCTGGCGCCTGAAGCAGGTGATCCAGCGCACTGCGCTGGTCCAGCCTGCGGAGCAGCAGGCAAGCTAAGAGTTGCCCAATAGAATTGTTCCTCCCCCTTGGCAAAGGCCGCCAAGGGTGGGGCACCGGCGGTGGAGCAACGGAGGAGCTTATGTCGGTAATGATGCGGAGCATGCTGGAGGTAGCCGACAACTCCGGTGCCCGGAGACTGCAGATGATCCTGCCGCTCGGCGGACATACCGGGCTGCGGGCCGGGTTGGGCGACGTGATCACCGCCAGCGTCAAGGAAGCCCTGCCTGATGGCCAGGTGCAAAAAGGTAAAGTGGTGAAGGCGGTGGTGGTACGCACGCGCAAGGAACATCGGCGCAGAGACGGTACCTACATCCGCTTCGACCAGAATGCGGCGGTGCTGATCAACAACGAAGGCGAGCCTATTGGGACGCGCGTGTTTGGCCCCGTGGCGCGGGAATTACGGGAGAAGAAATTCCTGAAGATTGTCTCGCTGGCCCCGGAGGTTCTGTAAAGATGGTACAAGTAGCGGCTAACGGGCACAGGCGGGTCGATATACGGCGTAACGACACCGTTAAGGTGATCAGCGGGCGCGACAAGGGCAAAGAAGGCCGCGTGCTCCGGGTCTTTCCTGACGAAGGCAAGGTGCTGGTGGAGCACGTGGCAATGGTCAAGAAAAACGTGCGCCCCAATCCGGCCAAGCAGATCAAGGGCGGCGTGGCCGCGCAGGAGAGCCGAATCTCACTTTCGAACGTAAAGCTGATTTGCCCCACTTGCGGACCCGTACGCATAGGCCGCGATATGCACGGCGACCGCAAAGTGCGCGTTTGTAGGAAATGTGGCGCAACGCTGGACAAGTAGATATCGGGTGGCCGGCAGATTGCACCCGTAATTGTTTTTTGGGGTCGCGAATAGCAACTGGGCAAGTGAGAACGGGCAACTTGGAACGTGCCCCTACCGCAGCGCCGTAGGGGCGGAATGAATTTAGTTAGGGACCATACGAGAAAAATGGCCAAGCCGGACAAACCGAAGAAGCAGCCAGCAGTCGAACCCGAGCGCAAGGCCGCGCCCGAGCGCCCGCGAGCCTCCGCTAAGACGCCTCCGCGCCTGAAGGAAAGATTCGATAAGGAAGTCGCTCCCGCGCTGATGAAGGAATTCGAACTGAAGAACCCCAATGCTGTGCCACGGTTGCGCAGGATCGTCGTCAACATGGGCGTGGGTGAGGCGACGCAGAACGCGAAGATTCTCGATCCGGCGGCCAGCGAATTGGCGGCCATCACGGGACAAAAGCCGGTGATCACCCGCGCCAAGAAGTCGATAGCCGCATTTAAGGTGCGGGCGGGCATGCCCATCGGCGCCATGGTGACCTTGCGCGGTCACCGGATGTACGAGTTCCTGGATCGGCTGGTGAATGTAGCCCTGCCGCGTGTGCGTGATTTCCGTGGCGTCTCCACCAAGTCCTTTGACGGACGCGGCAATTACACCCTTGGCCTGAAAGACCAGCTGGTATTCCCCGAGATCGATTACGCCAAGGTGGATAAGCTCAAAGGGATGAACGTCACCATAGTGACGACGGCCAAGAGCGACAGCGAAGCCCGCGCCCTGCTGAAACACATGGGTGTGCCGTTCCGGCCTTAGGAGATCGAGTCATTGAGTCATTGATTCATTGGATTAGAAAAAGGAAAAATGGCAACGACTGCAAAGAGAGTGAAGGATGCGAGCAAGCCGAAGTTCTCCACGCGGCGCCACAACCGCTGCAGGATTTGCGGACGGCCACGGGGATACCTGCGCAAGTTTGGCATGTGCCGGCTGTGCTTCCGTGGGCTGGCGCTGCGGGGGGAGTTGCCCGGGGTCTCGAAATCTTCCTGGTAAATGCCAGTTTCCAGTATGAAGGTTCGTCGCGACTCGAGGCTGGAAACTTGAAACGGGAAACTTCAAAATTGGAGAAGTAAGCATGAATTTGAGCGATCCGGTGGCGGATTTTCTGGCGCGTATTCGCAACGCCATTCATGCCAGGCACCAGAAGGTGGATGTGCCGGCGTCCAAATTGAAGCTGGAGATTGCCCGTATCTTGAAGGAAGAGGGTTACGTTGCCAACTACAAGGCCACTGAGGAGAACGGGCACAAGGTCCTACGCGTGTACCTGAAGTACGGGCCGGATGAGCAAGCAGCCGTCTCCAACTTGGCGCGGGTGTCGCGGCCGGGTTGCCGGGTGTATGTCAGACGCAACGAGATCCCGCGCGTGTTGGGAGGTATGGGAATCAGCATTCTCACCACCCCCCAAGGCGTTATGACTGGTCGCCAGGCGCGCAGAGAAGGCGTGGGCGGCGAAGTGCTGTGCGAAATCTGGTGAGGGCACCGCTCAGTTGTAAGTTACGTACTGAAAGCCAGAAGCTAAGACCCAAAAGCTAAAAGCCAAGGCCGAACTTATGTCGCGGATAGGAAGAAAGCCGATTGAAGTTCCCAAGGGAGTTGAGGTCACGGTGACGGGCAGCGCCGTGGCGGTGAAAGGACCAAAGGGCACGATCCAGATGCAGCTCCCGGAGGGTGTGTCAGTGGAGCGCAAAGACGGCCATTTGAACGCGGCGCGTGTGGACGATTCCCACTCGGCCGTGCATGGCCTGGCGCGCGCTCTGCTGAACAATGCCGTTCAGGGTGTCACCAAGGGCTGGACCAAGGAGCTGGAGATTGTTGGCATCGGCTACCGCGCCGAGCTGAAGGGCAAGAACACCGTGGTGTTCAGCCTGGGATACTCACATCCTATTGAGTTCCCGTTGCCCGAGGGGATTCAGGCGGCGATTGACCCCAAGCAAACGCGCTTGGCCATCACCGGAATCGACCGGCAGAAGGTTGGGCAAGTGGCGGCCGATATGCGCAGCCTGCGTCCGCCCGATCCCTACAAGAACAAGGGCGTGCGCTACCTCGGCGAGAGATTGAAGAAGAAGGTTGGAAAAACGGGAGCGAAATAGTACCGAGCCACTCGGTACTAGGCACTCGGCACTGAGAACATGATTTCGCAGATTGCAAAGAACGAAATTCGCCAGCGGGTGCACAAACGCATCCGGCGCAAGCTTTGCGGTACGGCGGAGCGCCCCCGGCTGAACGTGTACCGCTCACTGAATCACATCTACGCACAGCTGATCGACGATATGGCTGGCAAAACAATAGTTTTCGCGAATTCGCGCGAGGGGGCTGGAAAACCAGCAGCCGCCGCGAAGAAGAAGACTGGCGGCAACGTGGCGGCGGCCAAACAGGTGGGCAAGCTGCTGGCCGAACGAGCCAAAGCCAAAGGCGTAAGCAAGGTGGTCTTCGACCGTGGTGGGTATCTCTACCACGGACGGGTCAAGGCGCTGGCCGATGCCGCGCGTGAAGCAGGATTGCAGTTTTAGTTGCGAGCAGCGACTGGAACTCGGTACTCGGTACCTTCGAGAGTGAAATGGCAACAGCGAAAAAGAGACTCGACCCTGGGCAGTACCAATTGAAGGACCAGGTGGTCGCGATCAATCGCGTCACGAAGGTGGTAAAGGGCGGGAAGAACCTGTCTTTTGCGGCATTGGTGGTGGTGGGCGATCCAACCGCCGCCGTCGTGGGCTACGGTTCCGGCAAAGCGAAGGAGGTGCCGCAGGCGATCCGCAAGGGGATCGAATCAGCCAAGAAGAACCTGGTACGTGTGAACCTGCGACAGACCACCATTCCGCATTCTGTGCTGGGCCGCTTCGGCTCTGGAATGGTACTGCTTAAGCCCGCGCCGGAGGGCACGGGTGTGATAGCCGGAGGGGCGGTGCGCGCGGTGATGACCTCAGCGGGTATCCAGAACGTGCTGACCAAATCCATCGGTACCACCAACCCGCACAACGTCGTTAAAGCGACCTTTAACGCGCTGACGAAGCTGCGCGATCGCAAGGAAGTCGCTACCATGCGCGGCAAGGTGCCGGAGGAGTTGTAAGCCATGGCGGCGAAGAGAAAAATGCGCTTGCAGTGGGTGCGATCGGCGATCGCCGCGCCCACCAAGCACAAGCTGGTGATTAAGGGTCTGGGTTTCTCACGGCTGAATCAAGTGATTGAGCGCGAGGACACCCCCGCCATTCGCGGCATGGTGGCCAAAGTGCCGCATTTGGTAATCATTCTGAATGGGAAGGAATAGCCGTTTTTGGCTCTTAGCTGTTGGCTGGTGGCTAGAAGCCAAAGCCACAAGCTGCAAACAATATGAACCTATCGACAATTCGAGCACCCAAGCGAGCTTCCGAAAAACGCAAGCGCATTGGTCGGGGCATGGGTTCGGGCATGGGCAAGACCGCGACCCGGGGCAGTAAAGGTCAGCGTTCGCGCTCGGGTTCGCGCCTGATGCGTGGTTTTGAAGGCGGGCAGATGCCGCTGCATCGCCGATTGCCCAAGCGCGGCTTCACCAACATCTTCAAAAAAGAATATGCGGTTGTGAACTTGGAGCGCATCGCGGCCTTGGGTCAATCCACGGTGACTCTGGAGTTGCTGCGCAAAGCAGGTTTGGCGGGCAAACATGAGTTCGTCAAGATACTCGGGAATGGCGAACTCAAGAATGCGATCAGCGTGCAAGCTCACAAATTTTCCAAATCGGCCGAAGAGAAGATTACCAAGGCCGGAGGGCGGATCGAGGTGGTCGCGTAATGTTGGAGAAATTCGCCAATATTTTCCGCATTCCTGACCTGCGCAAGCGCGTTCTGTTTACCCTGGGCCTGTTGGCGGTCTACCGCCTGGGCGGGCATATTCCGACGCCCGGCATTAACGCCGACCTTCTGCAGCAGTTTTTTGAGCAGAACCGGGGAACGTTTCTGGGATTTATCGATCTTTTCAGCGGCGGTCAGTTGCGCCGGCTGACAGTTTTCGCTCTGGGCATCATGCCCTACATCACGGCTTCCATCATTCTGCAATTGTTGACGGTGGTCTATGAACCGCTGGCGAAGCTGCAGAAGGAAGGCGAGCTGGGTCGGAAAAAGATAACGCAGTGGACGCGTTACCTGACGGTGGGACTCTCGGCCATGCAGTCGTTGGGGATTGCCTTGACGCTGCAAAAGTCCACGTCAGGCGGAGCGGCGTTTGTGACCAACCCCGGAATCGGCTTTGTGCTGATGACGGTGATCACGCTGACCGCGGGCAGTGTCTTCGTCATGTGGCTGGGGGAGGAGATCACCGATCGCGGCGTGGGCAATGGCATGTCGCTGCTGATCTTCACCGGCATTGTCGTGGGCCTGCCGCGCGGCGTCGCGGAACTGCTCGACAAGGCCAGGACCGATGCTTGGGGCTCCTTTACCGCCCTGGCCATCGTCTTGCTGGTCGCGCTTATGATTGCGGTCGTAGCGTTTATCGTGTTCGTCGAGCGTAGT
>DASQXC010000395.1:0-10089 GCA_035639935.1 Terriglobales bacterium | reverse complement strand
TACGCGGAATTCGACTCTGCACTACTTGCCTGGGCCCAAACGGATTCGCTCCGCAAGTCGCCATGCGCTCTCCCTCACTTGATCCTTGATTTTCGATAATTCCGCTTGGGTTCGCTCGGCCGGGGACTCGCCGACTAGATGAGAGTCGCCCTTCGAAGCGTTTCATCCGCCTGGCAATCCGTGCCCATTACAGTGGGATTGTGTGCATAAGGAGCAATTCTGAGGGATTGTCTGCATAAGGAGCAATTCTGATTCCAAACTCCTTCTGGCATGTGAGTGCTTGCAGATTCTGGTGGAAACCTAGCGCTCTAGCTTGCACGCCATGCGCGGTGGTCATTTCCGGATTCCGCACTATAAGTTTCCTGTTTTCAAGTAGCTATGACAGTGTTCCGCTGCAGAAAAATAGGTGTCGGCTGCGCTTCTCTCCCAACTGGGAACTTAATTATGTTGTAAACGTTATTCAGGCTAAAGCGTTAACTTTGTGCTAAAGCCGGAATAGCACTTAATGGACACCTATTTAGCACTTATGTGCTATTTAGGTGCCATCTCGCACCGAAGAGTGGGGATGCTGGTTACAAAGTTGGCCCAGGTCGGACCCTCCGCTATACGCTGCGGGCCGCTGTCTTCCCACGAACGCGGGGAGTAGTTCCGGAGTGACCACCCATTGCACTGCCCATTCGCCGTTCCGGTTGCGATTTAGCCTTACGACGCCGCCCATCCGAAATTCCACGATGACGCGATCCCTCTCCAATCCAAGTAGCGCCGCCCTAGTTGCGAGGGCAAAAGTACTCAACTGCATCAGGCAACCAGAGTACTGCATTCATCGTCCAACTAACTGACATCGCCTCTGTCGCTTCAAGGGGAGTCTTTGACTCCCCTCTTTTTCGTTTTGTATTGCCTGCCAATAACCTCCATTTATCCAGAGGTTGATTCCAAAATTTGTAATATTTGCGGCTCAGCGCGACTATAATCGTTTAACTTCGCCTGATTTAATGACTTAGCTAAACCTAAATGGGCGTCTCACTGGAATCAAAGTTGCACTCCTCGTTCAATCGGTGTGAAAACCGACTTCCTGCCCTTATGACGCGAGAGTTCCAAATCCGCTTTTCCGCACTGATTCTGGCCTTCGTCACCGTAAGCGCCGTCATTTTCGCGGTACTCAATTTTCGCAAGGAGCTCCAATATCAAGTTCCGTATGACGGCGTCTGGTGGGTGGAACACGATGGCGGGCTGCGGGCACAGCGCGTGCTTTCAAGGGGGCCGGGGGAAAGGGCGGGCATTAAACAAGGCGATAAGTTAGTCGCTATTAACAACCAGGCCCTCAACACGGTGGCGCAAGCAACGGCGCGCCTTTTCCATGCAGGCGTCTGGACCAGCGCCACCTATTCCTTGTTGCGCAACGAAGTCCCGTTGAATGTACCAGTCATCTTGGTACCGGCGGACAAGTCGCTCTATGTGGGGCTCCGGCTGATTGCACTCATTTATCTTGGCATCGGCCTTTATGTCCTGCTGCGGCGCTGGAGCGCGCCCAAGTGCACGCATTTTTACGTCTTCTGCCTGGTCTCGTTCGTTTTCTACTCCTTTCACTACGTCGGCAATTGGAGCTTATTCGACCAGACCATTTATTGGGCAAACGTAGTCGCCTGGCTCATGCAACCGGCCCTGTTCCTGCACTTTGCCTTGACTTTCCCTGCGCCCAAGGAGTTCATTCGTAAGCGCCGTTGGATCACGGCGCTGGTTTATGCGCCTGGGCTGTTGCTGCTGGGATTCCATCTCTGGGTGGTGAAAACCCGCGCTGCCAGCGAGCTTTTGCGCTGGAACCTGGACCGGGTAGAGATGTTCTATCTGGCCACTCTCTTTACGGCGGCTGCGGTTGTTTTATGGCACACCTACCGGCGCGCCCATACACCCATCCTGCGGCAGCAACTGAAGTGGGTGACCCGCGGCACCTTCCTGGCGATCACGCCGTTCACCCTGTTCTACGTAGTGCCGTTCCTGGCCGGGGCCCTGCCTGGCAGGTTGATGACGGTCGCGGCCTTCTCGCTGGTGTTTCTACCGCTCACCTTCGGCTACGCCATCGTGCGTTACCGGTTGATGGACGTGGACATCATCTTCAAGCGCGGCATGGCCTACACGCTGGCCGCGGCTGCCATTCTCGGCTTGTACTTCGGCGCGGTGGGGGTGGCGGCGGAGATCGTGCATACGCGCGTACCGGGGGCTGGCCCAGCCGGCCTTGTAATCGCCATGATCGTAGCCGCGCTTCTGTTCGAGCCTATGAAGAACTGGTTCCAGGAGCGCCTCGACCGCGTGTTCTATCGCAAGCGCTACGATTACCGGCGAACCCTGATCGAGTTCGGCCGCGACCTGAGTTCCGAGACTGACCTGGACAAGATGCTCAGCTCGGTCACCGATCGCCTCTCGCGCACGCTGCTGGTGGATCGTGTCGCCGTGTTCCTCGCCCATCCGGAAGATGCGGAGCAGTTCAGCCTGGCCAAGTCCTTCGGTATCTTCGAAACCGGCACGCTCGACCTGAGCTTTCTGGCGCGGCAGCAATTTGAAGCGGGGCACGTGTTCTATGAGAACACCCACCAGGCGCTGCGCGAATCGCCCTCCGCCCAACTGGCCATCGCCCGCCTGGATCTTAACTATTACATTCCTTGTACGGTGCAGAACCGCACCATCGCCGTGCTCGGGCTTGGCAAAACCACCGAGGGCGACTTCCTCTCCAGTGAGGATATCGAACTGCTGCAAACGCTGGCAGGGTATATCGGCATTGCCATCCAAAACGCTTGTCTCTATGCCTCGCTGGAGCAAAAGGTCCTGGAGTACGAGCGCCTGAAGGACTTCAACGAGAACATCGTAGAGTCCATCAGTGTGGGTGTTTTGGCGGTGGACTTGGAAGACCGCATCGAGTCCTGGAACTCGCAGATGGAGGTGATGTACGCCAAGCCGCGCTCCGAGGTCCTCGGCAGACGGCTCAGTGAGGTCTTCCCTGCATCGTTCGTCGAGAATTTTTACCGCGTGCGCCAGGCCGCCGGCATTCATAACTTCTACAAGTTCCGGCTTGAGACCCCCGCTGGCGACACCCGCATCACCAACGTTGCTATTGCTCCGCTGGTGACGCGCCGTTTCCGCGTGATCGGACGGCTGATCATCGTGGACGACATGACCGAGCGGGTGGCGCTGGAAGCGCAACTGTCGCAGGCGGACAAGATGTCGTCCATCGGACTGCTGGCTGCAGGCGTGGCGCACGAGGTCAACACTCCCCTGGCCGTGATCTCCTCTTACGCGCAGATGCTGGCCAAGCAGCTCACCGGCGACGAGAGGAAGTCCGCACTGCTGGAGAAGATCACGCGCCAGACCTTCCGCGCCTCCGAGATCGTCAACAACCTGCTGAACTTTTCGCGTACCAGCGGCACCGAATTCAGCGAGATTGACATTAATCGGGTCATTCAGGACACACTTGCCCTACTCGAACACCAGTTCAAGACCGCCCGTATCGAGGTGAGGCGAGACCTCAGCGAGGGCCTGCCTACAGTGCAGGGCAATGCCGGACGCCTGCAGCAGGTCTTCCTTAACCTCTTTCTGAACGCAAAGGATGCCATGCCGGGTGGTGGCAGGTTGACCGTAGCCACTGCGAATGGCGCAGGCGTCAGCGTGACGGTATCGGACACTGGGTCGGGCATTGCTCCAGAAAACGTTAATCGCATCTACGATCCTTTCTTCACCACCAAGATGTCGCCGCAGCAAGGCCAGAACCGCGGCACGGGACTGGGATTGTCGGTGACCTACGGCATCATTCAGGAACACGCCGGCAAGATTCGCGTGGAGAGCCAGCCCGGCGCCGGAACCACCTTCTACTTGGAATTCCCGCAAGCGAGGAAGGCGGTCAGTGTTTAGGTTTGTAAGATGACGAGGAGTACCGATCCAGGCGAGTGAATTAAAGAGGCATTGTACATGGCTGAACCGGCTGTACTCCAACGAATGATCCCGCAGGAAAATGCCGTCCCCGCGTCGATTCTGATCGTGGACGACGAATCTGAAATCCGCGAGTCGCTCCAGACTTTGCTGGAGCTGGAGGGCTACCGCGTCCAGACTGCCGGGAGCGGGGAGGAAGGCCTGGCGCACATCGCCAGCCATCCCTTCGATCTGATGCTGCTCGACCTGGCTCTCCCTGGCAAGAGTGGGATCGAAGTGCTGGCGGAAATCCGAGAACGCGATCCGCAGCTCGCGGTCATCATGATCACCGCCTACGGAACTGTGGAGAACGCCGTCAGTGCCATGCAGGCTGGCGCCGTCAACTTCATCCAAAAGCCCTGGGACAACGAGAAGCTGCTCGCCGATCTGCGGGCCGCCATCGCCCGCCGCCGCGCCGAAGAAGAGAACATCCAACTCAAGCGCGCCCTCAAACAGCGGTACAACTTCCGAAACATTGTGGGCAAGAGCGAGGCCATGCTGCGCATACTCGATTTAGTGACGCAGGTGGCGCCCAGCCGTTCGACCATCCTGATCCAAGGCGAGAGCGGCACCGGCAAGGAGCTGATCGCCAAAGCCATCCACATGAACTCCCCGCGCAAGGACCGGCCGTTCGTGCCGGTAAATGCCGGCTCCACGCCTGCCGACCTGCTGGAGTCTACGCTGTTCGGCCATGTCAAGGGCGCCTTCACCAGCGCTGTCACATCGAAGAAAGGGCTGTTCGAGATTGCCGACCGCGGCACTCTGTTCCTGGATGAGATTGGAACCATGAGTCTCGAGACCCAGGCCAAGATCCTGCGCGTCTTGCAAGACCGCAAATTCATGCACCTGGGCGGGGTGCAGGAAATTCAGGTGGACGTGCGCGTCATCGCCGCCACCAACGTGGATCTCAGGAGACCGGTGAAGGAAGGTCGTTTCCGCGAAGACCTGTTCTATCGCCTGAACGTCATCACCCTGGAGCTTCCGCCGTTGCGCAAGCGCCGCGAGGACATCCCCCTGCTGGTGGAGCACTTTCTTCAGAAGTTCTGCGCCGAGAACGGCCAGCCCCCCAAGCAGTTCTCAACCGAAGCCTTGCGCCCGCTGCTGGACTACGATTGGCCCGGCAACGTCCGCGAATTGGAGAATCTGGTGGAGCGCGCCGTGGTGCTCTCTTCCGGTGCGATGATCGGACCGGATTTGCTGCCGCCCAGCCTTACAGGACGCGATTCCACCGCCCGTGTCTTCGATGCCAGCCCTGACGCGAGCCTGTTCGATATCGTTGAAGGTTGCGAGCGCCGCATCATCGTCAGCATGCTCGAGCGCTGCAACTGGAACCAGACCGAAGCCGCCGACCGCTTCCACATCCCACTCTCAACGCTCAATCAGAAAATTAAGCGCCTCAACATCGAGATCAAGCGCAGGAACGGTAAATAAGGATGGGGCGAGAATTTCCTATTCTTCGCCCTCCGGAGGGTGCCCCACCCCGGCCGGTCTTTCTGGGGTGGGTCTGTAGCACACAAAAATGAAATCCCCACCCGAGCAAAACCGCTCGGATGGGGCACCCGCGCTGTCCGTGATTCTTACTTCAGCGATGCCAGATCGATGACGAAACGGTATCTCACATCGCCCTTCAGCATGCGTTGATAGGCTTGGTTGATCTGCTGGATAGGAATCAGCTCAATGTCGGCGGTCACGCCATGTTCGGCGCAGAAATCCAGCATCTCTTGTGTCTCCCGTATGCCGCCTATGGCGGAGCCGGCAAGCTGCCGCCTTCCCGTTATAAGGCTGAACGCCGCAACCGGCACCGGCTCCGGAGGTGCTCCCACCAGCGTTAGCGTCCCATCTCGCTTCAGCAAGTTGAGGTAGACATTCCAGTCATGGTGGGCGGAGACAGCATCCAGGATAAAGTCGAAGCTGCCGAGATGTTTCTGCATCTCCGCTTCATTCTTTGAGATGATGACCTCGTCGGCCCCGAGTCGCACAGCGTCCGCCGTCTTGTTCGCGGAGGTAGTGAACAACACCACGTGAGCGCCGAAGGCTTTGCCGAATTTCAGCGCCATATGCCCTAACCCGCCGAGTCCCACTACACCCATCTTCTGTCCCTTGCGCACATTCCAGTGGCGGAGGGGCGAGTATGTGGTAATGCCTGCACAAAGCAAGGGCGCAGCGGCAGCAAGATCAAGCTGTTTGTGGACCCGCAGCGCAAAGGCCTCATCGACCACGATGCTTTCTGAGTAACCGCCGTATGTAACTCCTCCCAGAATTTTGTCTTCCGCGTTGTAGGTGAGCACGGGGAATTTTTCGCAGTACTGTTCGAGTCCTTCGCGGCAATTGGCACAAACACCGCACGAGCCCACCATACAGCCAACTGCGGCAATGTCGCCCTCCTTGAACTTCTTGACTGCGCTGCCCGCCTTCACCACTCGCCCGATGATTTCATGCCCGGGCACGCACGGATAGACGGTGGGCATCATGCCCTGCCATTCGTTTCTGACCTGATGCAGGTCGGAGTGACACACTCCGCAGTACAGAATCTCAATCTGCACATCTTGGGGCCGGGGGCTACGACGCTGGATCAAGCCAGGCGAAAGCCCGGAGGTCGGCCCTGCCGCCGAATAGACCTTTGCGGCAAATGTTTTTCTGGTTTGGGACGGACTCTCTTGAAGTGCGACCGCTGAATCGTTCATGAATTAGTTCTCCTTCCTAGCGACTGATGCGTCACGATTCAAAGCGTCGCTTTAGATTTTTGGCTGGCCCGTGTGGAAGAATTCCCCAATATGCCTATGGCTCGTTCACAGCGCGCTTTGCGAACGCCGTCGAGGAGGGCGGATATGGATGCAAACGTCGGAGTTGCGCCAGCCGATTCAGGTCTGCGGCAGGTCCTTCGTGTACTGGGCGCGCCGCGCGATAGCTCAGGGTGCGTTGCGTCATGGTATGCGGACCGAAGATGCGCACCTCTGCCACCCCCTTGCTCGTGGTCTGCAGCCACATCCCTCCCACTTCACCGTAGGTGGTGAAGAGCTTCAGGTCCTTGATCCACCAGGAGGGGCTCGTCGCCGGCGCACCTTCGAAGCGGTGAATCAGATAGGTGTCGTGGTCTACCCAGATCTGGCCGCGCAGCAGGTCGCTGCCATTGCGCCGGGGAATAATCTCCAAGATGTAACAGGGACGGCGATCGCTAACGGCGCTCCCAGCATAGCGGAAATCGTAGTCCCGGCGGCTGATCGCTGGCTTGCCATCGCGGGCGTATCTGGCCTCCCGCTCCAGTACATTCCTCACTACCTTGGCGGCGCGCCCGGTGCCCCTGGTTTCCTTGATTTCCCAACTTTTGCTCGTTGGTGGCTGAAAATGCATTTCGGCGACCACGGTCCCTTTTGGCTCCTTGTCATTGCCGCGGAACAATTCGTATTGGCGCCTGACGGTGAATGAGACCATGTGCCTGTGGTTCTCGCGCTGTGCAGCCTCGAGCCCTGTGACCAGCGCCTGCAGGTCCGGTCGAGCACCGGGCGGGGATGTCGCGGCCGAGGAAGTCCTTGCCGTTGTCTGGGCCTCCCCCCAAGACACGCAGAGGAGAAACGCTATGAGCGCCGGTGAGATCTTCATCCCCAACACAGTGTTACCCGAGAAGCGAAACACTAACCAATTAGCTTAGAAGCAATCTATGAGCCAAGGGAAAAGGAGACAGCCCGAGAGTGGAGAAATAAAAATTCCAGAAATGCCCTCCGCCGGTGGGCAACCTGAAGGAAGAGAGGTGCAACTCGCGTCCTAGGAACTGGTGTTCACCAGTCGCTGGCCAGCAGCTACGCGTCCCGGCTGCGCCACCTCCGCGTACACCTGCAGCACTCTGGCAACCGAGGGCTCCCATGCAAAAGCGAGCGACTGTTGATATCCCGCATGCTTCAGGCGCTCACGCAAGGGCTGGTCAACGAGCACACGGTGTAAGGCGTGCATGATCTCGAAAACGTTTTCCCCGTTCACCAGCACGGCCGCATTACCGACCACTTCGGGCAGGGATGACACGTTCGAGGTCACTACCGGAGTACCGTGCGCCATGGCTTCCAGCGGCGGCAGCCCGAATCCCTCGTAAAGCGATGGGAAAACGAATATCTTGGCGGTATCGTAGAAGATGCGCAGCACGTCAATAGGAACAAAGCCGAGGAAGCGCACGTCGTTGCTCACGCCGCTGCGCACCACGGTACGGCGCAGGTCGGGGTGTTTGGACAGTTCGTCGCCGATGATGATCAGCTTCAGGTCTGGGAAGCGCCCATCCTTCTCCAGCTCGGCCTTAAGCGCCGAGAAGGCCTCGATGATGCGGATGACATTCTTGTGCGGCCGGATGTTGCCCGCGTACAGCAGGAAAGGGTAGTTCACCTGGTAGCGCTCGGCGATGAACTGGCGGTCGGCGTCGGTGGCGTGGCCTTGTCGGAAGCGCTCGTCAATCGCGTTGTAGATGACTTCCACCTTCTCGAGGGGAATGTGGAAAAGCCGCCCGATGTCATTGCGTGTAGAGTTTGATACTGCGAAGATGCGCCCGGCCCGCTGCAGCACCCGGCGCGTGAAATAAAAGTGCAGAGAACGCCGCAGGGCGGAGTCGCTCGAGGGCGGATAGAAGTGGTCGAGCAGGTCGTGAACCGTCACCACGTAGCGGCAGGGGATGTATTGCGGCGAGGAGAACAGGTGGGGAACGTGCAGCAAGTCGCACTGGAATCTGCGCAGAATGCCCTGGAACTGGAAATAATTGCGCGCCGAAGTGTCCGGCAGTGAATAGGGCGCGTTGAGGAAATTCGGCGGCAGCTCACCGATCTCGCGCAGCGGCTCGGCGGGCCCGATCAGCAGATATTCGTTCTGCCGGTCCAGCCGCCCCAAAGTGCGCACGAGATTTCGGATGTAGGTACCAACACCGAAGTCACGGATGCGCCGGGTATCAATCGCGATGCGCACTGCGCAAGTCTATAGCGGCTTCGGCTGCTGGGCCATAGCAAACCTTCTTCCCTCCCGGGGGCGTCTGCAAATACAATCACCGAGGCCTTGATTCCGTCCGCACGGGAGCTTACTGATGACCACACCCAGCCGCAAGAGTGAGATCCGCCGCCGTCGCGCGCGCAAGGAGAAGATTGCCTTGCTGCGCCAGCGCTATGCTTCCGCCCCCTCGGACGGAGAGCGTAATCGCCTGCTAGAGAAACTGCGGCGCGTTTCCCCGACCTTCTCGATGGAGGAATTCCTAAAGCCCATGGAATCACAGAAGGCGCCGGGGTAAATGCACCTAGCCTGCCGAAAATGTTCCACGAGGAACAAATCGTCGGATTTCGCAGGCCAGATGCCATGATGTTAGTAAATCCGCCGTGGTTTCTGCCGGTGTTGATGCTTTTCGGCCGCCACTTAGGGTTACAATTTTTGTTTTACAGGGCGTCGAGCCGCGTTTCTTCGCCGCCTATAGCAATATTGGAGCTGCGTTAGGCTGGGCTTTGCAGGCGCCCAGCGCAACATAAAGCACGCCCGGCTGAGACTCCAAATGCCTCAGCAGGCGCCAGCAATCCACCACGGTACGCGGCGTGCCGGTGCGCCCGAAATGCTCCGGCGGTATAGAGGCGAACTCGCGCCAAGGGGTGGTGAGCACCACCAGGTCGGAGCCGGCGACGCACTCTTCGGCTCGAGGTGCGAAGCGGACGTTGTTTGCCAGCACGCGTGCGCAATTCTCTTCCCCAGCCGGATCATAAGCGATCACCGACACGCCGCGCTGTGAGAGTTGGCGGGCCAGCAGCAGGCCCGGGGCTTCCTCCACCACGTTGGTGCCGGGCTTGTACGTCAGGCCGAGCACACCCACGGTTCTTGGCGAGTGCTGCTGGATGAAATCGGCGAGCCATGAGACCTGCCAGCGGTTGAAGTGATCGACGCTCTGTGCGAGCTCGGGCGATGTCCCCATCTGCCGCGCTAAAGCGGCCATTGCCAGATTGTCGCGCGGGAAGCACGGGCCACCATAGCTAATGGCACCCTTCAAGTATTTCGGCCCGATGCGGCTGTCCAGCCCGAGGGCGGAGGTGATCACGTCCACATCGGCGCCCGGCAAGCGCTCGCTGATGCGTGCCAGCATGTTGGCGAAGCTGATCTTGGTGGTCACATAGGTGTTGACCGCCA